>NZ_CDRJTB010000049.1:0-50683 GCF_976954365.1 Paenibacillus sp. Marseille-Q9583 | reverse complement strand
TTGAGTATAACGCTCACGTATGAACTTAAGCCAACGTAAGAAATAAAATTATCGATATAAACACAAAAAAACCGACCTCCAAACATCGGAAGTCGGTAATAGTAGTTGGAACGTTATAAAACGTTTAACGGAGTAATCCATATGGAAATAGTTAGTTAGTGATGCTTTGAACAAGTGCAGCTACTTCTTCAGCAGTGCCAAGTTGCAGTGCTTTTGCAGCCAGTTCCTTCATGTCGGCAGCCGACAATTTAGAAATTTGACTACGTGCTGGCAGAATTGACGTTGCACTCATACTGAATTCATCAAGGCCAAGACCTAGTAAGAGTGGAATCGCTGTTGCGTCCCCAGCCATCTCACCGCACATTCCTGTCCATTTACCTTCTGCATGCGCTGCATCAATTACATTCTTGACCAGACGCAGGATGGCCGGATTGTATGGCTGATACAGGTAAGACACCCGTTCATTCATACGGTCAGCAGCCATTGTATATTGAATAAGGTCATTCGTACCAATACTGAAGAAATCAACTTCCTTTGCAAACTGGTCAGCCAGTACAGCAGTCGAAGGAATCTCAACCATAATGCCGAGCTGAATGTTGTCAGATACTTCCTTGCCTTCTTCACGAAGCTTCGCTTTCTCTTCAAGCAGAAGATCACGGGCTGCACGGAATTCACCAAGTGTTGCGATCATAGGGAACATAATGCGAAGATCCCCATGAACACTTGCTCTCAGTAAAGCACGCAGTTGCGTACGGAAAATATCCTGACGATCCAGACAAAGACGAATCGCACGGAATCCTAAGAAAGGATTCATTTCCTTTGGAAGATCCAGATACGGAAGTTCTTTGTCGCCGCCGATATCAAGTGTACGTACGACTACCGGTTTGCCTTTCATATTCTCAAGCACAGTACGATAGGCGTTATATTGAATTTCCTCAGAAGGCAGCTTATCGCGGCCCATGTATAGAAACTCAGTACGATACAAGCCTACACCTTCGCCACCATTCTCAATTACACCATTGACATCGTTTGGTGTACCGATATTAGCCGCCAGCTCCACGTGTTTACCGTCTGCAGAAATCGTTGGTTTATCACGAAGTTTCTTCCACTCTGCAATTTGCAAGTCGTAAGCTTCCTGCTTGCGAACGTACTCCGCCACTTCTGCTTCACTAGGATTAATAAGAACGTCACCGTTCAGACCATCGACAATCACTAGATCCCCAGAATTCACTTCTGTCATGACATTCTTAGTTCCAACTACCGCTGGAATTTCCAAAGAACGTGCCATAATCGCGGAGTGGGACGTACGTCCACCAATGTTTGTTGTGAAGCCTTTAACATACTTGCGATTTAGCTGCGCTGTGTCTGAAGGTGTTAAATCCTCAGCGATAACAATAACCTCTTCATTGATTTCTGCAGGACTAACATAATGAATACCCAGCAAATGGTTTAGCAGGCGTTTGGTCACATCACGCATGTCAGCTGCACGTTCTTGTAAGTAAGCACTCTTCATGTTTTCGAACATTTCAATGAATTGTGTAGCTACTTCGTTTAGTGCATAGTCCGCGTTAACCGATTCCTGACGAATTTTATCAATTACGGGATTAATCAGCTCAGGGTCCTCAAGAATCAGCAGATGGGATGCAAAAATCTCTGCTTTCTTCTCTCCTAGTTCTGCTAAAGTACGCTCTTTAATAGTCTGCAGTTCAGCACTTGATTTAGCAAGTGCGTCATTCAACTTGGCGACTTCTGCTTCAGGATCACTGATACTAGTCTTTGTAATTGTATAATCCGGATGTTTCAGGATAAAAGCACGGGCTACTGCAATCCCTGCTGAAGCCGCGATTCCTGAAATTTTATTCATGGATTTCCCCTAGCCCTTCTTTAATCATTACATCAGAAAGTGCTCTCAGAGCTTCAGCTTCTTCGCTACCTTCAGTAATCAGAGACAAAGTGTCTCCAGCTTCTAGGCCCAATGACAATACGCCAAGGATAGATTTCAATGTAACCTTTTTGCCTTTTGCTTCTGCATAAGCTTCTGTACCTTTGAATTTCGTAGCTGTATTTACCAAGGCAGTTGCCGGACGTGCGTGAATTCCATCTTCATCGATAATTCTGAATGTTGTTTGCATAATATTATCCAACTCGCTTTCTTTTAATAGAATATTTTTAAATTTATAGTGAAGGCTTCGCTCCCTTTAATGTTTAAAGGAAGCGTCCACCCTTGCACTTTTACTGAATGGTAATAATATCCTTATCGCCAATAGATACCTTACCTGGCTTCTTCAAAGTTACGGAAGAGCCTTCTGGCAAATTGGAGAAAATAACAGGAGACATTACTGATGGTGCATGTGCTTTTACATATTCTAAATCCACTTCCATGATCGGCTGTCCAGCAGCTACAAGGTCGCCCTCTTCAACTAGAACTGTAAAGCCTTGACCTTTAAGCTTAACTGTATTAACCCCTATATGAACGAGCACTTCCTTACCTCCATCGGACATAATGCCGATCGCATGCTTGCTCGGGAACACATTAAACACTTTACCGTAGACCGGTGAAGCAATCTTTCCATCCTCGGATAGGAAAGCAAAACCATCACCCGTCATTTTTTGGGAGAATACTGCATCAGGAACCTCAGTGATATCCACTAGTTCACCATTTACCGGAGAGACGATATCTTCTTTGATAATCGCTTCACCAGCTTCACCTGCCTGCTGTTCTTCTTCAGGCTGTGGCGTAGCCACTACCGGCGTCGGTGCAGGTGTCTTCCCGTTAATTACATCTTGAATCTGAGATTTTATGGTGTCGGAACGTGTGCCAAAGATCGCTTGAACGTTATTACCCACCTCAAGTACACCTGATGCACCTAACTTCTTCAAACGAGTCTTATCCACACCTGATTTATCTTTAACCTCCACACGAAGGCGGGTAATACAAGCATCCAGATGAGCGATGTTCTCTTTACCACCCAACGCAGACAAGATGTTTCGTGGTAAATCATCACCCGTTCTAGAAACAGCTGCTGTGTTAGTATCTTCAACTTCACCCGTATCCTCTTCACGACCCGGAGTCATCAGATTGAACTTCCGAATAACAAAGCGGAATCCGAAGTAGTAAATTACGGCAAGGGCAAGACCTACTGGAATTACGAGCCACCAAGCCGTACGGTTCGGGATAATACCAAAGAGCACGTAATCAATAAAACCTCCAGAGAAGGTCATACCAATCTTGACATTAAGAATATGCATGGTCATAAAGGACAAACCTGCAAAAACAGCGTGTACTGCGAACAGCAATGGAGCTACGAACAAGAATGAGAATTCAAGCGGCTCTGTAATCCCTGTCAGGAATGAAGTCAATGCTGCGGAAAGCATCAAACCTCCGACAAGTTTTTTATTATGAGGTTTAGCTTCATGATAAATGGCTAAAGCAGCTGCTGGAAGACCGAACATCATGAAAGGATACTTACCTGTTGTAAATGTTCCTGCTGTGAATTCTACGCCATCACGAAGCTGCTGCATGAAGATCCGTTGGTCACCACGAACCAATTCCCCAGCTTTATCTACGTAGGTACCAAATTCATACCAGAACGGAGAATAGAAGATGTGATGCAGACCAAAAGGAATGAGCGAGCGTTCGATTGTTCCGAAGATAAACGCTGCGAGCGTTTTATTCGTATCAATCATACTTTGTGATACATAGTTCAGACCGTGTTGAATTGGCGGCCAAACTAAGGTCAATGCCAGACCAAGAATCAAAGACGTTACCGCAGTCATGATCGGAACGAAACGTTTACCTGCGAAGAAACCCAGGTAGGATGGAAGTTCGATTTTGAAGAATCGTTTGTACATGGACGATGCCAATATACCGACGAGTATACCTCCAAATACCCCCGTTTGCAGTGTTGGAATTCCTAAGACGCTAGCATAGGAAAAGTCGCCTTGGCTCAGGACATAATCATTGACGCCAATTACAGTACCCATCGTAACATTCATTACGAGGAAACCAATAATAGCGGCTAGACCAGCAACACCCTCACCACCGGATAAACCGATGGCAACACCCACGGCAAATAGTAAGGATAGATTATCAAATACAATTTGCCCTGAGTTCATCAATACGTTCGCAATTGCCTGAACTACATCGTTCTCAAGTGCCGGAACGTATTGTAGAAAATCGGGGTTTACCAGCATGTTTCCTATTCCAAGGAGCAGACCGGCTGCTGGCAGTATGGCTACTGGGAGCATCAGCGCTTTACCGACTCTTTGTAAAACGCCGAAAAGCTTTTTGAACATCATGGTCACTTCCTTTCATTATTCACATTTTCAGTAAAACAGATGCCAAAAAAGGCATGAGCAACACAGTATAGAGGTTGTTATCTAACGCTAAGGTTAGATTACCCCAAGATGGGGACTAGCAACCAAAATACTGTAAATCACTCATGCCTGATCGAATCAGTTACACGCTTGGTATTCTGTTTAATTAGGACACCGATATTGTAGCACCGTTTTTTTGTAGTGACAAGCTTTTTTTAAAATATAAGAAATTATAAGTTTCACTTTATACATTATCCTTATATTTCTCGCTTCGTCTCCATATCCACTTCATCCTCTTTCTTCTGGGCAAGACGTTGCAAATGAACTGTCAAATAACTGACCTCTGCTGGATACACAGGAATTCGCACTCGGTTCTCAATCACCTTAGTTAATTGCCAAGCCAAGGTATACATTTCGGGATACTCTCGTTTCATAAGACCATCCAGCGTAGAAGTCTCCCGCACTGATTCTCCACGGCGCAGTCTTTCTAGAACAAATCGTAGATGAGTCACCAATCGCGAATAATCAAGTGAATCACGTGGAATTCGATATTCGAGATTATTCTCTACGATTCCGATCAAATCACCAATCAAAAGAGAATGCTGTCTGACCTCGGAAATTTGTCTATTACTCAGCGCGCTAACGATGTGAAGTGCAACAAAACCCACCTCATCTACAGGCAATTCCACGCCCATGCCTTCATTAATCCGCTCAATCGCATACTCTGCCATTTTATACTCTTCAGGATAAATTTCCTTAGTCTCATACAAAAACGGATTGTGAATTGGGATATCTTGTTCATAACGCCGTATAGCAAATGAGATATGATCAGTGAGTGCAATATGAACATGCTCATTAAGTGGTTGACTACTGCTATGCATAATATATAACAAAATTTCATGTACAATCTCAATCAACTTCTCATCCACTTGGGGAAGAAGCTGTTTATATTGTTCCTGTTCTTCCTGGCTGCGGAGAATAAACATTTTCTCCACAGAAGATAGATTAATCCGATCATGCAATTTTCGATTAAACCCTATCCCTTTGCCAATCACTACAACCTCGGAATATTGGGGATGGTCCGCAATGATAACGTTGTTATTTAACACCTTCGCTACAGTTATGCTACTCATTTTTGCCACCTCTTTTATCTCTAAACACCTGACTTCCAAGCAGCAAACGCAACATGAAACGGTACGATTAAAAACCTCTCGTTACCATCATATCATCAACATTCCGATATTAGAAGAACACTCGCGTTCTATTTTACCCGGAAGGTTCGGCTGGAGAACTTGTATACCAACGTCACGGCAATAACCATATAAACAATCGTTCCCGCAAGAACAACCAGCGTAAATAGCGACGATGCTTTTGGAAATCCGATACAAGCCACGCTTAGTCCCATTACAATGCTGTTGACGATAAAAAAGAACGGATTTTTTATATTTAGCTCCGTACTGTACGGTTGAAAAATATAATACATGAACAAATGGTGCACTGAGAAGAACAAGGAAAGACAAAGAATCGTTACCCAAAAGATCACTGCATCCATCAAACCCCAATCTGCACCAGAAAGAAGAAACAGCAGAGTACATGCTAAACATATGGCGACAGCAGGGATAAGATTAAGGCCACTCAATTTAATAAGACGAATCTTAAAATTGTCCAGAATCGCAGCTTGTTCACGATAGAATCCATAGCGCAATAAGCTTAGATCACAATTGTAAAACATCGCTTTGCATACTCGCTCACCTATCGAAGTATAGTTCATTATAAATACAAAAAAGGGAAGTCCACCGAGCAGATATGCTGTAAATTCGGACGAAGTCTCCGGCGAAATAAGCATCATTAGGACAGCCACTATAAAGAGCACACCAATGATCGTTAAACGCCTCTGGATGGGTTGAATCAACAAGCGTTTATGCCTGGAGAAAAAAATAGCATTCAGGTAGGCGTAACCTGTCTTTCCTTGAAATGCTTTCCCCTTAAGTTCTTCCGACGAAAAGTCCTTCTCCTTGGTCTGAACATCTGCCACCCTCGCTTCTTTCATCATCCGGTTCATGTCCAAAAGTGGATCATCTATCTTGGTAACGACATCTACAGCACTGCGATAGTTAGGATATTTCCCAATATACACAGCTGCAATTCCTCCAAGTACAACAATCACAAGACTCACGGGGACACTAAATCCTGTCACATCATTTACAAAAGCATACCCTAGATAAAGGGGTACATAGGCAAGTAGGCCACCTAGTCCAATCACCGACCATACCCAGCTCATCTTTTTAACTAACACAATTTCTTTTTTGTCAAAAAACCAAAGATTTAACGCCTCGGTGACTATTCTCCAGGCCGTTAACAGTAGTGTAAGCCATACGCCATGCCACAGCGGTGCCCCAAAAATCCCCGCAAACACGGTTAATGCCGGAATAAAATATATAAAGAACGTTAGCCCTTTAAGCAAAAGCGTAGCATGCATATACTGTTTCGCCGGAATTCTCATCAGCTTCACACATATATATTTATCCCGTTTGGGCTCTAATATAAATACATTCGAAACCGCAGCCACTATAAAGCTCAGAACTATAAAAATATGTAAGAACAATGCATACTGTTCGGCGAGCGGCAATTCTTTGTGTGTAAGGACGATTGGCAAATAGATCACAATTCCCAAATAGGCGAACTTGCCTAAAAACCCCCACCCTACCTTAAATGCAAGTACTATCCCAGCGAAGACTTGTTTTAGTGCAATGTTAGAGTAAATATCCCCTTTTAAAAGTTTGCCAAGAACAGGCAGCTTTTTGAAATAGTAAATCAGCCGATTGGCTCCGGACGAACCTCTAATCCTCTGAATGCTGCGAAGTGTGCTAATCATTGTTGCCATCCTGAAGTAAAACTATAATTTGCTCCTCAAATTCTGGACTTTGCAGAGTCTCACGCGGAATTTCTTGAAGGGTTCCATGATTTAGAATAACCAACTCGTCACATAAATCGGCGGCTAATTGCAAAATATGCGTAGAAAAAATAATGATGTGATCCTGCTTCATCTCACGCAGCAATTTCTTAATCTCAAGAGCCACAACCACGTCAAAAGAAGTTAAAGGCTCATCTAATAAAATCAAAGGCGGGCGAGTAATGATAAAGCAGAGCATTTGAATTTTATTCTTCATCCCGTGGGAATAACCCTTAATCAGTCGGTGCCGATCTTCTTCCTCAAACTTAATAATTGAAAAATAATCTTCAATGCTTTTATTCGGATCGATCTTCTCACGGTTGATGTCCATATAAAACTTTACGAACTCATAACCTGTCAGAAACTCAGGCAAAATGGGTAGGGAAAATACATATCCGATGTCCTCGTCACGAAGCGGACGGGCACTATCCTTCTCACCAATAAAGGCAGCTCCGCTATCCATTTGGATCTCACCACTCAAACAATTGAAAAGTGTAGTTTTACCTGCTCCATTCCGTCCAAGCAGCCCGTAGATCTTCCCTCTTTCAAAGGTGAAGGCTGCATCTTTAATCACCTGTTTACCATCGAAGCTTTTATGGATATGATCTAAAGTTAGTTGCACGCTCGCGCACCTCTCCTATTCTATAGCTAAGACCCAAAACATAGAGTAAGCCCGGTAGCAATCACCGAGCTTACCTTAATTTAAATTATTCTATAGTAGTTATTGCTTTAACTAGTCTTCAGGTTGCTCCGCCACAGAAGTTGAAGTTTTGCTCGCTCCCCCCGATGCTGCTGGAGGTTGTATGGAGGTCACGGGTGTGACCGGAACAGCCTTGCTTCCAGTTGACCCTGAGGATCTAGTCGTCAGCCCTTTGATCAGGGCCTCTACGTCAATTCCAGAGACGCTCTTCAGCATCTCAGGAGCCGTAGACATCAACTGAGTTACATAGTTGCTGACACGTGCCGCACCTTCACCATTACCGGTATCTACAACGGTAAGCTTGTCAATGGATGCCAGCGGCTTCGCGATTTGGCCAGCCAAATCAGGCAGCATTTTGACGATAATATCGAGCACGGCTGCTTCGCCGAATTTCTGGAAAGCTTCCGCCAGCTTTTCTTTGGCTTCTGCTTCCGCTAGACCGCGCAACCGGATAACCTCAGCATCCGCTGTACCTTTAGCCAGCTCTGCATCCGCCATCGCTTGACCTTCAAGACGCTTCTGCTCAGCTGTCGCTTTAGCTTGCGTTTCAATACTATATTGCAAGGCATCTGCCTCACGCATTCTCTTCGCCTTATCAGCTTCCGCCGCTTGCTCTACTGCGTAACGATCCGCTTCCGCTTTTTTCTTCACTTCTGCGTCGTACTGCTTCTCACGAACTTGAATTTCTTTGGCTTGCAAATCGATTTCACGTTCCTTACGTACCAGCTCAACCTTCATCTGCTCTTCAACAACGGTCTGCTTTGCACGTGCCTCTTGAATATGATAAGCCTGGTCGGCTTCCGCTTTCGCTGTATCCTGATCCCGTTTAAACGCAGCCACTTTAAGCTGGTTTTCCTTGGAGGCTTCGGCGATATTCGTATCCCGCAGCAGTTCTGCTTTTTGCCCTTGCTCTTCAGCGTTTGCCTTTTGAATTCTCGCATCCCGCACTGCTTCTGCTTCAGCGATCTCTGCATCCCGCTTCACTGCAGCTATCCGCGGTTTACCTAATGCGTCAAGATATCCATGTTTGTCTCGTACATCCTTGATAGTAAAGGAAACAATTTGCAAACCCATTTTTTTAAGATCACGTGCCGCTACTCCTTGAACCTCTTGCGCAAAACGGTCACGGTTACGATATACTTCCTCAACGGTCATCGAACCGAGAATGGCCCGCAGATGACCCTCAAGAACTTCTTGTGCTTCGCTCTTCAGCGCTTCAATCGGTTTGCCCATAAATTGCTCAGCGGCTGTCGCCACATCTTCAGTCGAGCTACCCACTTTAATAATCGCTACACCGTCAGCAATAACCGGAACCCCTTGTTCGGTGTATACTTCCGGAGTCGTCACATCGAGTTTATGAGAAAGAAGCGACATAAATTCAGCCTTCTGAAAGATAGGGAGGATAAATGCTCCGCCCCCACGTACTATCTTTATTTTACGACCAGATCCATCGTCTGAAATATGATTGTTCCCCAAGAATGACCCTGTTACGATCATCCCTTCATCTGGTCCAACAGTTTTGTAACGTGCCCAGAATGCGATACCTAGCACAAACAAAACAGCAACGACAACAGCAGGGACTAACAAATACTCAGGAATACCGAACATTAAAGATCCACTCCTCTTCTCTTTTCAAATTCTGACACCAATGCAACGCCTTCTCTAACCTCCACTACAACAACTTTAATCCCTGCCGGAAGCAGCTCATGATCAAAGCTTGCTGCCGTATGCAGGCTATTGCCGGCGCCAAACTTTACCATAATCTCACCATAACCCGTGGCGGGAACAGGAATTGTGATTTCCCCGATCTTGCCAGGCAGATCACTCATAGAGAACCCATTGGACATTTCGCTTTTTTCCATGGGCTTAACCACCCCTAGATACATAAGTACTCCCAAAAAAGCGGCGGCTAACAAAGATAAAGCAATGATCGCCCCAGCTTCCAGAGCGCTGTACCGGGTTAGAAGAATGCCCGCTCCGCCGAACACGGTTATTCCTCCTGCCAGTACGGTGGGATTCAGAAAATCTACGGATACGAAATCAAAGACTCCATGCAAAGCATCTCCGATCACATCACCCACCAGGACGCTGACTATGGCAAATATGACGCCTAGCGCCAAGCAGCCTAAATACAGCGTTTGCATATTTACTTCCTCCTGTCTTCATTCAGGACTGTCATATTACTTTAAACGAATAAAGTAGGTCATTGGTTTCACAAACTTTGGATATTCACCCATAAAAGTTCCATTCTGAGGATAAACGCACGAAAAATGCGGTCAGCAGCAGCAGAGATCAGGGACGATATTGAGGAGAAATCCACAGTAGAGCATAAACACAAAGAAGCGATTCATCCATTACGGAAGAATCGCTTTTCTTTAACGTTCTATAACATCTTCTTGACTAAAGATGAAGGGTCTCTTTCGTAGACGAATCTACTTACAGAGCCATTTTGTAAATTTCAACTACATCCTCACGGTCAAGCTTGCGGAAATTACCAAACGGTCCGAAACGAACCGCCTTATCAGCCATACTGCCGATCTCGCTGTCATCAATATCATAATCAGCGAGCGTCTTCGGTGCGCCAATGGAATCCCAGAAGCTACGTAGCGCTTCAATTCCTTCCAGTCCTATTTCCTTATCATTCTTGCCCGCAGGATCAACTCCAAACACGTTTACAGCAAGCTTGCGGAAACGGGCAGGATCAGTATCGATATTATATTTCATCCATTGTGGGAACAGAATGGCCAGGCCTCCACCGTGTGGAATGTCGTATACAGCTGATACTGCGTGCTCGATGTTGTGAGTCGCCCAATCTCCTGCAAAACCCATGCTAACCATACCGTTAAGCGCCATTGTGCCGCAGTACATGATCGTCTCACGCAGTTCGTAATTATTCAAATCTTCAATAAGCTTCGGTGCGGTTTCGATCACCGTACGTAGCAAAGTCTCACAGAAGCCGTCTTGTACCGGTGTGTTGCCATCAGTATGGAAATAGTGCTCCAGAACATGAGACATGATATCTACCATGCCGTAGACCGTCTGATCACGTGGCAGAGTGAAAGTGTTCTCTGGGTCAAGAATAGAAAATGCCGGAAATGCATGAATACTGCCCCAGCCCATTTTTTCCTTGGTCACTTCGTTAGTGATAACAGAGCCGCTATTCATTTCTGATCCTGTAGCTGCCATCGTCAGCACTGTACCGAGTGGGAGAGCATCTTGAGCAGCTGCCTTACGTTCAACAAAGTCCCACATGTCACCTTCATATTTCGCCCCAACAGCAACTGCTTTAGCGCAATCCAACACGCTGCCGCCGCCTACAGCGAGGATGAGGTCGATATTATGCTCGTGACACAGCTCTACACCTTTATGTACGGTGGAAAGGCGCGGATTCGGCTCTACGCCTGAGAGTTCAGTAACCACAGCATCTATTGCGCTCAGCTCAGCCATTACCTTATCGTACAGACCGCTACGCTTGATACTTCCGCCACCGTACATCAACAGTACATTCTTGCCGTACTTAGGAACCTCAGTCTTCAACGCTTCCAGCGTACCCTGTCCAAAGATCAACTTGGTAGGATTATAAAAATCAAAATTACGCATATGTGTAAACCTCCATTAGTTATTTCAGAATGTTGTGCCCACTCGTATTATAAACCTCTGAATAGCTGCATTCAAATGGAGTAGCTTCAAGCGTCATAAAAAAGGGGGATATCCTTAAGACCTAAGGCCTTAAGAACATCCCCTTTCCAAACTTTAGATCGCGCCGAAGCTCTTCACGAAACGTCGGAAAGCAGCTTGCCCTTCCGGAGTCCGTTTATAGACACCCGCGTGTTCAAGAATATGTGTAAACTTGATGCCGACTTCGTTCTGTACAATCTTGACGGCTTCTTCATGCTGTAATGCCGTCCCGAAACGCTCTACAAGCTCCTGAACCCAAACAGCATGCTGCGCAAGTGGATGACTTGGATCATTCTTCACCGCTTTTAATAGCGCTTGATCTCCTGCAAGGATGCTCGCAATAGAATCGAGCTCTTCCTTCAGACGACCTGGCAGAATTGCGAGTCCCATGACCTCAATCAAGCCGATATTTTCTTTCTTGATGTGGTGCATCTCCCGATGGGGATGGAAAATCCCTTCAGGATATTGCTCGTTAGTCCGGTTGTTACGCAGCACGAGATCCATCTCGAAGCTGCCATCTTCCGCCCGACGAACGATTGGAGTAACGGTATTATGAGGCTGCACTTCACCATCAACTTCGCTGAACGCCAACACTTCTGCATCAGGATCACTATACGCTTTCCAAGCTTCATAAAGTGCATTGCCACACTCCAGCAATACCGCTGGATCTTCACCATTCAAACGTAATACGGACATAGGCCATTTTACGATATTAATGCTGACATCCGGATAAGATGCATGCGTGAACGTATCTTCTTTGGGCGCTTTCTGAATAGGGAAGGTGTGACGTCCACCTTGAAAGTGGTCATGCGTCAGAATCGATCCGCCAACAATCGGCAAGTCTGCATTCGAGCCAATAAAATAGTGCGGAAAAGATTCCACGAAGCTAAGTAGCCGCTTCAAGGTATCCTTGGTAAGCTTCATTGGCACATGATCATGATGGAATACAATACAGTGCTCGTTGTAGTAAACATATGGCGAATACTGAAAGAGCCATTTCTCATTATTCAGCTGAAGTGGAATGACACGCAGGTTCTGGCGCGGCGGATGATTAACCCGACCAGCATACCCAACATTCTCGCGGCACAGCAGACATTTTGGATAGACCGGCGGCGGGAGCAGGCGGGCCATAGCAATTTCCTTCGGACTCTTCTCAGGCTTGGACAAATTGATGGTCATCTCGATGTCACCGTAAGGCGAATCTTGCAGCCAGTAGACATTCTTGGAAATCCGGTCCATCCGGATATAGTTGGAATCTATGCTTAATTTATAAAAGCGATCTGTAGCCGCAGAGATACCTTTTTCAGCAGCTAAACGATTGAACTCCGCATTTACGTCTGATGGACGGGCCATTAGGAGTCCCATAATCTTGGCATCCAGCAAGTCACGGTAAGTGTCGCTATTCTCTGAAATCAATCCGATTTCAAAACCATAATCAATCAGTGCATCCAGTGGAACCTGTGGACCTGTAAGTGGACTTTGATCGATCTCGCCAACGAACGGCTCACTAAATCCGAACTGATCTAGCAGCACATTACGGCTATAGTCTTCATCTGATGGAGCAATGAGCTGCTCACGTAGTGCGAACAGAACTAGCTGCTCAATCGCATGTAAGGCTTTCTGGCCAGCAGGCGTAACCTTATTCTCGTTGTGCATTTTCAATTCTCCTTAAGTAGGGTCACATGCTCTAGTTAAGCTATGCTAAAGCCCCTTATTCTCCGTACCCCTGTGGATTGGCAGAATGCCAGTTCCAGGCGCTTTGAATGATATTCTCTAAGTCAGCATGCTGAGGGTTCCATCCAAGGATAGAGCGCGCTTTATCGGAGGAAGCTACCAGTACTGCCGGATCTCCAGCACGGCGTTCTTGAATAACTACAGGGATTTCTAGTCCTGTAACTTTTTTCGCAGTTTCAATAACTTGTTTTACCGAGAAGCCAAGTCCATTTCCCAAGTTAAAAATATTACTGCTGCTTCCGCTACGCAGATAAGTTACTGCGCGAACATGGGCGTCAGCCAGATCGCTAACATGAATGTAATCGCGCACACAAGTACCGTCTTCTGTAGGATAGTCGTCTCCGAATACGGCGATGCTCTCCCGTTGCTTCAAAGCGGTTTGCAATACCAGCGGAACCAAATGACTTTCCGGACGATGGTCTTCACCGATTTTGCCACTAGCATGTGCACCTGCAGCATTAAAGTAACGAAGCGCTACATATTTGATACCCAGTACTTTATCAAACCAAGCCATCATGCGTTCCATAGTCAGCTTAGTTTCGCCATATACGTTTGCTGGCTCGGTACGGTCTGTTTCTTCAATCGGCACCTTTTCCGGTTCGCCGTAGGTTGCAGCTGTAGACGAGAATACGATTTTGTTCACGCCAGCTTTTTGCATAGCTTCCAAAAGGCATTGTGTACCGTATACGTTGTTGTCATAATATTTCACAGGGTCCTTCATGCTTTCACCAACCAAAGAGCTTGCTGCAAAATGGATAACCGCATCAATCTCATTCTCGGCGAACAGCTTGCCAAGCAATTCCTTATCACGCAGATCACCTTCGTACAGCTTGCCTCCCAGTAGCGCCTCACGATGCCCTGTTAGCAGATTGTCGATGACGACCACTTCTTCGCCGCGATCCAACAGCTCTGCTACAGTATGAGATCCAATATACCCTGCTCCACCTGTTACTAAAATTGCCATTTGATTACACTCCCTTCAATTCTTGGACACCATTACCGATGCCGCAAACGTAGAACTCACCAACCAAACCGGATCTTGTGGTATATGCCTCGCCTACTTCACGAATGAAACGTTCTACATCATCTTCATGTACCAAGGATACAGTACAGCCGCCGAAACCTGCGCCAGTCATACGGGAACCCAGTGTACCGGGAATACGCTGTGCTTCTTCAACCATAATATCTAGCTCTTCACAGCTAACTTCATACAAATCACGCAAGGAAGTATGTGAGTCATTCATGAACTGTCCAAACTGCTTCAGGTCATTGTTCTTTAAGACCTCAACGGATTCTAGTACACGTTGATTCTCTTCCACAACATGGCGAGCGCGGCGTCTAACAATTTCATCTGTGATTTTATCTTGATGTGCTTCGAATTGTTCACGATTGAGCTGTGCCAGATAAGCTAGTGAAGGAACTTCTTTTTGCAAAATAGACAAGGCCTCATCACACTGCTGACGACGCTCATTGTACTTGGAATCTACAAGTCCTCTGCGTTTGTTCGTGTTACCGATAACCAGTTTGTAAGCACCTGTGATGAAAGGTACCAGATTATATTCAAGCGTATCGCACATTAACAGGATTGCATGATCTCGTTTACCATTAGCAACTGCGAACTGATCCATAATTCCGGAGTTTACACCTACGTACTGGTTCTCAGCACGCTGAGACAAGAGTGCAATCTCAACAGTATCCGTGTCACCGCCTTCGAGAGTTAGGAAAGCATAAGCAGTCACGACTTCAAGAGAAGCCGATGAGGACAAGCCTGCGCCATTCGGAATATCACCATGGAACAGCAGATCGTAACCTTTGGATACAGGAGTGTTTTTCTTCTCCAATTCAACCATTACTCCAACCGGATAGTCGATCCATTCCCCAGTTTTGGCCTTGCCAATTTCACTATAATCAATTGATGCTTCATAAGGAAAATTAGTAGATGCAAAATTCACTTTGCTGTCACTGCGTGGACGCACAATCAAAGTTGTTCCGAATTCCAAAGCTGCCGGCAGCACGTATCCACCGTTATAATCCAAGTGCTCTCCAATGAGATTAACACGGCCTGGTGCATAAAATACTTGAGCTTCTTGCTCGCTTACCCCGTACTTTTCGATGAATTTCTTTTTAAGTTCCTGTGTGCTCATTAATGCCACTCCATCCTTTCGCTGCTTCAGCCAGTGGGAATTAGTAAAGCGTTCTTTATGTATTCATTATAATAGAATCAGTCATCCTCTGATAATGCAATCATGTGTGTAATGTATGGATAAATGTGACTTCCCATAATATAATAATTACACAAATAATTGATACAACCTAAACTATAAGCCATAAAATGACAATAACACAAGAAAGGCTGTCTCAAATGGAGCATACTTATTCCGTAGGATCTAATCCCGTATATTACGATAAACAAAATCTCCATGTACTGTTTGCTGGTCAGAGTCAGACGATTCCTATGCATCAAGCTGGCCCTAAGATTTACGATTATTATTTACTTCACTTTATAGAGTCTGGCTCAGGTGTTTTCCGTACAGAACATCATCAATATGCACTGGGAAAAGGTGACTGCTTCCTTATTCATCCAGGACAGCTGGTCAGTTATGTTTCGGATAAAGATCAGCCCTGGTGCTATCGCTGGGCAGCTTTTACTGGGAGTGAGGCTGATAGCCTCGTGCTGCAGACAGGCTTTACACCTCAAAAACCTGTGGTGACTACAACGGGTGATAGCGTCATCCCAGGTGCCCTTTCCAGTATCATGCAAGCCTTCAAAGCAAACAAAGAAAGTGCCCACCTAACTTCTCTAGGGTATCTTTATCTCATTGTAGGTGAAGCCGCAGATTTACTCTCTTCCTTCTCCCGTCTTCCTGGAGCTGAATCGCAGGTTAAACGTACTGTGAAGCAAATGATCCACTACATGGCCTCCCAATATGCTCATCCAGTATCCATTGAACAAATGTGTGATACTCTTGGCTATAACCGGGCCTATCTATCCCGTGTATTTAAGCAGGAGACCGGACTATCTCCGGTGACCTACTTGCTGAAGCTGCGCATTGAAAAGTCCAGACAGCTGCTGCGTGAACGACCCGAGCTGTCCGTGGAACAGGTAGCAGCATCCGTGGGGCTCACCGATGCTTTATACTTCTCACGCCAATTCAAACGGTTTTGTGCTCAGTCACCCACCGCTTACCGTCTCACAACGACTAGACATGTAAAAAAGACAAATCAGTAAGGGAAGCCTTTGAAAAAGGGATTCACATATTAGGCAAGTCCAATATGTGAATCCCTTTATTAAGCTGATCATTCAGTTAGCTTCGGTTATGTTGCATATAGACTCAGATATTCAGGGTAAGCACGAAGATATATCTCTTTTGCCCTTTTCTGAGCCATTTCCTTCAGTTCTGGCACTTGCTCCGCTTCAACATAGTCAGCAAGAACATCAATCACATCATCAAGGAGCTTCGCTCTAAAATAAAACTCAATCCGTTCCAATATTGCAAGGCCTGCTAAATCAATAACTAGATCCCTACAGTAAGTCCAATCTTTTGATTTATAGAGCGGCCAAAGTAGTACGGAATAATCCATTGCAGCGTCTCCAAAAACCGTAAGGTCATCCCAATCAATAATCCAAAATTCATTATTATCATTGACTAAGATATTCTGCCAATTCACATCATTGTGTACGATGTCGGACGCCTTTCTCTGAAAAGAAGGGTGCTGACTAACCATTATTCTCAAAGCTTCCACTTCCGTATCGAACCAATCTAAAGTGTCCGCCGCTACGAAGTCCAGCAAATGCTTTTCCGCTCTAATGATTTGTAAATCTTCTTCAAATCGATGGATGTATTCGTCAGTAAATGCGGCGGCATAGTTGTAGTCCTTAGCCTCACTTGCAACTACCATCCTAATCTCTGTATCCGCATGTAATTGATGAAGGGACTTCAGAACCTTCTCAATCACTGGAAGTGGATCGGAAATGGAGCTTAATGGTTTACCTTCGATAAAATCAAATACTAAACCATAAGAATAACCAGGCGTTATTTCTTGTGCAATCTCCCTAATCAACCGTGGAGCCTTATAATTATTAGTCAAATGCCCGCTGATCTTTACCCACTGTTTAAGTCCTGTTGCTTTTTGTTCTTGCGAGAGTTTTAAATGGCGAATGGTTTGTCCGTCCGTTATGCGATAAGACTGGTTTACAAACCCTCCAGGGTTCCAAATATACTTAGCCTCAATCTTCGAGCTATTTAGCCCTAAGGATTGCGAGTTGGCTTCAGTCCACTCTTTCACCCTGTTTTCATCATGATGCAAATCCACTGACGCATCTCATCCCTTCACCATCGTCTTCATCCAGTTCCATTCTCCGTTTGAAGAATAGTCTCAATGCGATCCAATTCTGCCTGCGAGAACTCCAAATGCTGAAGTGCAGCTATATTCTCTTCAATCTGACTAACTCTGCTAGCCCCTATCAATGCAGAAGTAACCTTCCCATCACGTAGTGTCCAAGCTAGTGCAAGCTGCGCCAAACTCTGGCCTCTTGAAACAGCAAGCTGATTTAATGCGTGGATCTTGCGCTTCACATCCGGTGTAATTCGGCTTTCATTTAACGCAGCAGAGGGTTTGGCCGCTCTTGATCCTTCTGGGATTCCATTTAAATACTTATTGGTTAACAATCCTTGAGCCAGAGGTGTAAAAGCGATACTGCCAACTCCGCTCTGTTCCAGCACACCCTGTAAACTCCCCTCAATCCAGCGATCGAGCATAGAATAACTCGGCTGATGAATTAAGAGCGGCGTTCCTAAGCTGTTCAAGATTCTAACCGCTTCGAGCGTCTGCTCCGCGGTATAGTTAGATAATCCTATATACAGAGCTTTGCCAGAACGCACAGCATGGTCTAACGCCTGCATGGTTTCTTCAAGAGGTGTTTCCGGGTCCGGCCGATGCGAATAATAGATATCAACATAATCTATGCCCAGCCGCTTCAGACTCTGATCCAGACTAGCTAGCATATATTTACGCGAACCCCATTCGCCATAAGGACCGGGCCACATGTTGTACCCTGCTTTTGTAGAAATCACCACTTCATCTCGATATGGAGCCATATCACTTGCAAGCACTTTCCCAAAGAGTTCTTCTGCTGAACCCGCTGGTGGTCCATAGTTGTTGGCTAGATCAAAATGAGTAATTCCAAGATCAAAAGCACGAGTGATCATTTCTCTGCCATTCTCGTAAGAATCAATTCCACCAAAATTCTGCCAAAGTCCTACTGAGATTGCCGGAAGCTTAAGACCTGAGTTCCCGCAACGGTTATAACGCATGTCTTCATATCGTGCTTCATTTGCTACATATACCATTGCTTATCCCTGCCTCTCATTACGCGCTGTTTCTGTACTACCTTATCTTTAAACTACTAAGCGCAATAATAATCTGGCAACCGACAAGCCATGAGATTATCCCTTCTAACCAAGCAGATCCTTTACACTGCCGAGTACTTTCCCAATCCGATCTGTAATCAGAAGATCAGCTTGATCATCAAAAGGTGTCGGGTCGCCATTCAGCAGCACCGTACGTTTGCCCCGGAAATAAGTGACCAGACTAGCCGCAGGCTGGACCGTAAGAGAGGTTCCACCAATCATAAGCATATCTGCAGCTGCTATCGCTTCGACAGAACTCACCAGCACCGAGTGGTCCAATTCTTCTTCATATAGCACAACATCCGGCTTAATAATACCACCACATTCGGGGCAGCGAGGGACGATCTCAGTGGTACTTAGGAGCTGCTCCAGCCTGTAATAACGTGAGCAGTCCATGCAATAGTTACGATGAATGGAACCATGCAGCTCAAGTACCTTTTGGCTACCCGCCAGCTGATGTAGGCCATCAATATTTTGCGTAATCACTGCCTTAAGCTTGCCCTGTCGTTCTAACTCTGCAAGCAGCAGATGTGCGCCATTCGGACGAGCATCGGGATGAATCATTTTACTGCGGTAAAAATCAAAAAAAATGTCCGGTGAGGACATAAAAAAAGTTCGGCTCAGCATCACTTCAGGCGGATAAGGTGAATTGTGCTGAGTCTGGTATAATCCTGCTGCCGAGCGGAAATCCGGGATCCCACTCTCTGTTGATGTACCTGCCCCTCCAAAAAAAACGATGTTGTCACAGTCTTTAATCCAAGAAGCAAGTGTCTGCAATTGATCCATATGTTGTAGCACATCCTTTCCATTAGTATGCTGATCAGTAGGTGATCCTTAGCTCATTATAGCTAGAAATAATCACATCTGCGTCAATCAAGTGATTTCCATCACCCATGTTGGAGATTCCAACGGCGAGGCGTAAGCCTGCACCTTTACCCAATTGCATATCTGCATTACTGTCACCAATAATAATCGTCACTTCAGGAGACAGCCCCAGCTCCCGGCAGGCTAATTCAGCCATTTCAGGTGCAGGTTTTCCGTTTAATACTCTGTCTCTTGTAACTACCGAATGGAAGTAATGAGCAATACCAAGCCAATCCAGATGCTCCTGAGTGGTCTTTGCGCCATCCGAGGTAACCACCCCAAGCTTGAGTGATGCAGCCGCGCACTGTTCCAGAAAAGGAAGAAGCCCTTCTAGAGGTTGTGCCGTGCGGCGTTTGCGTAATTCATACATAGCGTCCTTAGCTATACTCTTTACACGGGTCAACGCTTCATTCCAAGGAACACCCGCAGCATATAGCTGCCATGCAAGCACACCATAACTTTCTTCTTCTGTAGCCATGGTGAGCGGCCCTGCTGGATCATAACCAATCAATTTTCCTGCAGCATCATGCTGGGTACCTAGCACTTTACTCCGATCCACGATAAAATCAGTTCCCATAATCGCAAGCTGATTTTCCATTCCACACAGTACAAGCTCGGCCCAATTCCCCCAAGTGGCTAATAGATCCAATAACGTGCCATCTTTGTCGAACAATATTCCTGAACAGGGAATGCATTCATCGTTAATCTGTAATTCTGGCATAAATATCCTCCCTTTGTTGGAAAGACCGAAGACTACCTGATATTCCCAAGCCAATCCAGCATGGCTCGCACAGTGTCATTTTGCTGTTCTTCTTCGGAAATGGTTGCTTTCCCGTCTCCTTTTTGTGGTCCATAGCTTCCAAACTGAGCGTGATTTCCACCGACGATTGAACTATAAACCGTATTATCCGGCAAATAGGAACGTCCTTTGTTGTAGCTGTCTCTGTCAATAACCTGATCCTCTGTACCCACTACCGACAATACTGACAAAGTAGTCTCACGCAGATTACCTTTTTCATCTGGATAAGAAGCCAGGAAAAACACACCTTCCAGCTGGTCCGCATGCTCAATCGCATAACGTGACGCCATGACACCCCCAAGCGAATGCCCACCTAGAACAAAAGATTGCTTTGGATGCACACGAATAATCTCTTCTGCAGCATCGCCCTTTGTTACTGCTAAATTAAGCGGCATTTTAGCGATGTAGAAAGGATGCCCCGCAGCAGCAATGCCCTTCGCCAGTGGGGAGTAAGCTTCTGGTTTCACCAGAGCTCCAGGGTAAAATATGATCGAGGCCCCCTTAGTAATGGAGGGTTCGAACGAAATCCAGTTTTCATTCTGTTCAACTGTAACTCCACCGCTTGAAATCAGTGCAGTTTCAGCTTCTTCAGCCGGTGCATACGGAGTTAAATATTTCCACAACAGCAATCCGGCTACAACAAGAATGATTAGTACAATTAAACCAATACGACGCTTAGTTATTCTTTTCTTCAACATGCTCCACTCCCGGATGTTACTGCATATAAGAAAATTATAGTAGAAACCCACTGTTCTAACAACCTTCAACACATCGCCACATTTGGCACTTATGACAACGCTTTCAATAGTGAGTTAATTCACAATTCAATTGAAGAAAATCTTGTATTTTAAAATTAAAGCATCAAGCATCTTTGGGGGGAAGTCATGGTAGGGGAAAACTCGCTAGACACGCCTGGAAAGACCTTTTTTCTAAATTTACGTTTTGTTCTCATTGTTACTGTAATCGTTGGAAACGCCATAGAACCATTGATAGGCTCAATGAGCAGCTTGCATAGCTTATATATGTGGATCTTCAGCTTTCATATGCCGCTCTTCGTGCTTGTTACGGGCTTTTTTGCCAATAAACACCTTACGGGTACACAAGGCCGTCGGATTATCATGCAAATCGGATTGCAGTACATTATTTTTCAAAGCCTCTACTCTGTGCTGGACGCCACCATATATCAGGTGCAGGGAATCCATCATTCCTTTTTCGCCCCCTATTTGCTCTTATGGTTCCTGGCAAGTCATGCCTTCTGGCGTATACTGATGATCGGGATGCGTAAATGGGCGCCTGCCACTCAATTCATTTTTGCTGTCGCCGCTGGAATTGCCGTTGGGTACCTACAGCTTGATGGCGTATGGTTCAGCATTAGCCGCACTTTTGTATACCTGCCATTCTTCGTATTAGGTTATCATTATTCGTTCCAGTCCTTTTCTCGCTTTTTTCAAAAATGGATTAAAATTACCGCTGCCGCAGTCTCCATCCTTCTATTCCTTTTGTTTGCATCTTGGGGATCAGACTTGCCGATAGGCTGGCTTTATGGAAGTATGACCTACATGCAGCTTGGGCTTCAAGAATGGTACGCAGGAATTTATCGTCTGGGCGTTTACGGACTACAAATCACTGCTGCACTAGCGTTTATGGGGTGGATTCCTTACTCGCTTAGCCGGCTGACTGACTGGGGTTCCCGTACGTTATATGTTTTTCTACTTCACGGATTTATCGTTCGTTTTGCTGCTGTTTCTGGCCTGTACGCTTATATCAACCATTCTATAGGTGCCATCTTATTAGTGCTTTCTGCAATCTTACTGACCATTCTCTTAGCCCAACCAAGTGTAAAAAGGCTGATGCATCCTGTTGTTGAGCCCCCCGTTGGCTGGATGATCACCCTGCAGCGTGTTGCCTTAAGGCGTTCATTATAAGTGGCCTATCCCCTTGCGGATAGGTTTTTTTATACTATTTAAGACCGGTCTCCTTATGAGAAACTTCACATTGTCCGGTAGAAAAAACGTGCTCTTTGTGATAGACTCACTAATAACAATGACTTCTCCGTTCATTATAGGCGGGAACCGTTTATACCAAAACAGCGGCATTTTTTATAGAATCGGCTTCGCCCTTCTTCTCTAGGAAGCTCGTCCCCGTTCATTCTATAAACCGTATATACGCAGGTCTTTGGAGTTCATTGCGTTAATGCGACACTATATTTCATTGCAATTTATTTAGGGGGGAAATGTCAATATGGCAGCTAAGAAAATGCGTTCAGACATGATTAAAAAAGGCTTTGACCGTGCTCCACACCGTAGTCTCCTGCGTGCAGCCGGAGTAAAAGAAGAAGATTTCGGAAAGCCGTTTATTGCGGTCTGCAATTCCTATATTGATATTGTTCCAGGTCATGTGCATCTTCAAGAGTTCGGTAAGATCGTTAAGGAAGCGATTCGTGAAGCTGGCGGCGTTCCTTTCGAATTCAATACGATCGGCGTTGATGACGGTATCGCAATGGGACATATCGGCATGCGTTATTCACTACCAAGCCGTGAGATCATCGCTGACGCCTTGGAAACTGTCGTTTCCGCGCATTGGTTCGATGGCATGGTCTGCATCCCTAACTGCGATAAAATCACACCGGGAATGATGATGGGCGCATTGCGTGTCAACATCCCAACCATGTTCGTAAGTGGTGGTCCAATGAAAGCCGGCGTAGACAGTAAAGGTAAAAAGCTCTCCCTTACCTCCGTATTCGAGGGCGTAGGTGCTCACCAAGTCGGAAAAATCAATGATGCTGAGTTGCTTGAATTAGAACAATTCGGTTGTCCTACCTGCGGATCTTGTTCAGGAATGTTCACTGCCAACTCCATGAACTGCTTGGCAGAGGCACTTGGACTGGCATTGCCAGGTAATGGTACCATCCTAGCTGTAGCTGATGAGCGCAGAGAATTTGTACGCAGATCTGCTACTCAACTGATGGAATTAATTAAGTTAGACCTTAAACCAAGAGATATCGTAACTAAGGAATCACTCGATAACGCTTTTGCACTGGATATGGCAATGGGTGGCTCCACCAATACGGTGCTACACACCCTGGCACTGGCTCAAGAGGCTGGTATCGATTATCCGCTTGAACGCATTAACGAAGTGGCTAACCGTGTTCCATATTTGGCGAAGCTGGCTCCAGCATCCGATATTTTTATTGAAGATGTGGACCGCGCAGGCGGCGTTAGTGCCGTCTTGAATGAACTGCTGAAGAAACCAGGTGCTCTGTACGGTGACTGCATGACGGTTACCGGCAAAACATTAGCCGAGAACGTAATCGGACATGAGATCCAAGATACATCCGTTATTCATAAGATCGATAACCCTTACTCCGAAAGAGGCGGTCTCGCCGTCCTATACGGCAACCTGGCTCCTGAAGGTTCCATCATTAAAGTAGGCGCAGTAGATGCTTCTGTTGGTGGATATCACAAAGGTCCTGCGATCTGCTTTGATTCCCAAGAATCCGCACTCGAAGGTATCGCTAACGGTAAGGTTAAAGAAGGCCATGTAGTCGTTATCCGTTATGAGGGTCCAAAGGGTGGACCGGGAATGCCGGAAATGCTAGCTCCTACATCGCAAATCGTGGGGATGGGTCTTGGTGCTAAGGTTGGTCTGATTACAGACGGACGTTTCTCGGGGGCTTCCCGCGGAATTAGCATCGGGCACATTTCTCCGGAGGCGGCTGAAGGCGGCCCGATCGCTTTTGTTGAAGATGGAGACATCATTGAACTCGACCTCAACAATCGCAAGATTGAACTCCTGGTTGACGAAGAAGTATTGGCGGTTCGCCGTACGGGCTGGAAAGAGTTTGAGCCTAAAGTTAAGACAGGTTACCTGGCTCGCTATTCCAAAATGGTTACCAACGCAAGTAACGGTGCAGTACTGAAGATTTAATTAGCAAATCCGAGTTCTAGTTGTTCCTAGCATACAAGAGCAGTTCACCTTAGATAATCTATGGTCGGACTGCTCTTTTTTTATTGGGCACATGAAAAAATGCCACACAATCCATTTCTGGTTTGTGTGGCATCTATATTACTCATTATATAAGACTAAATAATATCATGAATCAATTCGTTACTGTCGCTCCTGGCAATTCCACTTCTGTAAGTGAATCGTTAAGTGACAATGCTTCCTCTTGATGCGGTTTACGTTTCCTTACTGACCTTTCATCATGAGGCAATTGCTGATTCATCTTCTTGAGCAATTCTGAGACAGGCATCAGGATTAGCTTTGGTACAAGCACCTCGCTACGCTCCTTGAGCCTAGCACCGCCATCTGGATGAATCACACTTAACAGGATTTTCAAATAGAACTTAGTGGAACGTGCGAATATGCCGTCCGGCAAATCATGTACACTAAAGCCGAATTTCTCTGGCCCACGGTTAATCATACTAACCCCATAAAGTGCTTTGGCCTGCGCGAGGTTTACATCTTTCGCAATGACCTCTGCCAGCATTGGCAACCCTTTCTCCATTCTGCGGATCATGCGAATCGCAAGTTGAGCAGAAGAACGAGAATGAATACCTAATTCGAATAATTGCCTGTTATCAATATGCAGCTCAATGATTTTATCGCCTTTTCTCAGCAGGGTTCCATCACCCAGATCAACAGGCTCACCCCGATATTTACGCATTCGATAATGCATGAATGGATCGGCTGGGTTAATCGTCTTGAGCTGGAACATTACTTGGAATACCTGCTCCCAAGCCAACCAGAGTCCGACCAGTACTCGTTTACCAAAGGATAAATGCCGAATCGGTGATTTCTCCGCCATCTTGATCATGTCATCCACTCGAATACTGCGCAGTCCTCTTCTTTGGGCCTCCTGCAGCGTCAGTTCAAGGGCTACAAGCATATTCTCGGGTGCGCCCGGATCGGCACCTAACGTTGTGCCACTATCATGCAGCAGCATCACTTCACCGGGATTCAATCGGGCCAGCATCTTCTCAGTGAGACGCTGCGCACCAAGCTTCTCACGCCAATCTCCAAACATTACCGACCATAGAACAATTTCAACTTGGCGACGTTTGGAAATATCGAACAAATTGACAATCCCCCAAGGTGGACGGTAATAAGTACTACGTTCGCCTATTATGTTGTAGATAATATCATTCGTGCGCTGAATCTGCCGACGAACGGTTGCGGGCCGCATGAGCCAGTTCGTCTTGTGAACATAATTATGAATTCCAATAAGATGTCCCTCTTCATGTATCCGCCTAATAAGCTCCGGATAACGTTCAGCGTTAGATCCTACTACAAAAAAGGTTGCTTTTGCATCATACTTCTTCAATAAATCCAGAAGTAACGGTGTAAATCGAGGGTCAGGTCCATCATCAAAGGTCAACGCGAACTCATTTCGCCCAGTTCCTTTACGAAAGACACGGTAACCAAAAATGCGGCTAATCATACCCGGGATAAAAGCATAAAAAGATGAGATATAAAATAACCAGAGCAGCAAAGTCTGCATATGAATTCCTCGCTTTTCCAGAGTTGACTTTGGCTCGCCTTACGTCTGCAAGCAGAACCTGTGATACGGCCAAGTGAAGTTAGATAAAAAATACGTTACCCCCTATTTTAACACATGTATCAAAGAAATAGACGGTTTTTAGGTAAAATCATGTACAATGTATTCAAGCTGACCTATCAACTTATAAAAAAAAGGGAGTTGTTTATATCTATGCTGCCGTTATACAAAAAATATTGGCGCACGTTCTTCGACATTGGATTAATTGTCCTCACGGTCTATCTGGTTATGTTCGCCTTCAGTAAATTGTATCAGTTAGCTGCACCTGTATTCCTATCTTTTTTTGTATTTTTGCTTATTGAACCGCTTGCCCGTTTCTTGAACCGACGGGGGCTTGCCAAACCCTTCGCTTCGGCGATTTCAGTGCTTCTGTTCCTAATCGTTCTTCTAGGTACGTTATTTGGCGCCGGGCTATTGGTCACCATCCAAGCGCTTCACTTTCAAGATAATCTTCCTAAGTATACATATGTGGTGCAACAACATTTCGTGGAATCCACAACCTACCTTCAGCAAAAAATCGAAAACTTGCCGCCGGATATTACCGATAAAGTGAATGGCTACTTTAAAGATGCCACGAATGTTCTTACTGGATGGCTTGTTACTTTTCTAAAATATATGGTCGGCGTGCTCGGATCCTTCTCCTCCTTCATGGCCAATTTTGGGATCGCCATTATTTTGGCATTTTTCCTTAGTATGGAGATTAAAGATTGGCGCAAGATTGCCCATGACAAAATGCCAAAAACATTTAAAACTGCTTACGCTTTTTTGCAGGGCAACGTTTTTAAAGCCATCGGCTCTTATTTAAAAGCCCAGCTTATTCTGATCAGCATTACCTTTGTTATCGTACTGGTTGGCTTATTCATACTAAGGACCGGTAACGAAATCACTATGGCGCTTATCTGTGCTGTATTTGATGTCTTACCGCTCCTTGGTGTAACGACGATTTTAGTCCCTTGGATCATCTATCTGTTCATTGTTGGCAATACCTCATTAGCAATCGGTTTAATCGTACTCCTGGCGATTGTATTGATTGTAAGACAACTACTTGAACCGAAGATTACCGGGAATTCGATTGGCGTATCGTCTGCTTTTCTGATGCTGTCCTTCGTCATTCTGTCCACATCCGCTTTCGGTATGGCCGGTCTGATCCTGTCGCCGATTCTGCTTATTCTGATCAAAGAACTAATTCAACAAGGATATCTTCAGAGCTGGATCTATTTGCCTCAAGAGGAATTTATCGTTTCACCCTTTGCTGCAAATGGCCCTTCATCTAAAGGCAAGGCCACTGCTACTCCTCCGGAGCCTCAAGCTTCTGTAGAAGACGATAATAAATCAAATATCTGACCAAACAGCTTGATAGCAAGATGCGGACTGTCCGGAGCGACATTCTCTACAGCAACTGATACGGCATATCTTGGGTGATCCACTGGACCGTAGCCGATAAACCATTGATTGTTGCGTGCTACGCCCTTAACCAGCGTCTGTGCCGTCCCTGATTTACCTGCAACGGGCCAGTGTGTACTTTGTAGACGGGTTCCCGTTCCTTCCGTCACAACTTTGCGCATCATGGACAGTAACTGGCGGGCTGTAGACTCAGAAATCCTTCCTGCTGAGGAAGGGGACAGATGTCCCGGCAGCTCCTCCAGCTTCTGCCCGTTCGCAAATGTGATTCGCTGCAGAATCCTCGGCGCCCTTACTTCACCTCCATGCAGTAGCGTTACAATAAGATTAGCTGCTTGTAAGGGTGTGACTTGTACATCTCGCTGTCCAATTGCAGTCTGTACCCTGGCTCCCTTGTCATCCGGCAGTAAGGTTGTAAAGATGGTTCCCTTTTGCTCTCCGGATAGTGGTTTTAGAAGCGGAAACCCAAGCGTCTTCTCGGCTTGCCAGCTGATATCTCTACCGAGTCCTAGCGCCAGTGCAGTTGATTGAAGCTGGATACCGCTTAAGCGCTCTGCCAGAGCAGCAAATACAGTATTACAGGACACGGCGAATCCTTGCGCCAGCGTAAGGGGTCCGTGTCCTTTTCCTGTCAGACAAGACAATCCATATTTCTCAAATTGCCCTGAACAATAAAAAAGCTCGTCAGCGGAGGTTACACCCGCTTCTAACGCCGCGGCGGCTGTAACGATTTTGAAGATCGATCCAGGAACGGCAGCCTGGAGTGCCCGATTGTTCCACTCCCCGCCTTGCGGAGATATCTTCTCTGGATTATAAAAGGGTAAAGATACCATGGCTTCAATATCTCCAGTCCCGGTATCTAACACCACTATGGCTCCTTCCTTCATTCCGGATTTGAGCGCAAGCTCCTCAATTCCCTCCTGAAGCTTCTTATCAATCGTTGTATATAAAGACAGAGGGAAATAAGGATTGCCCGGAGCTTTAACTTGAATGGGACTGCCTGGAAGGCGATTCCCACGCGCATCCACTTGAACATATGCTTCCGTGTGTCCTACTCCTTGAAGCAAAGGCTCTAATGTCTTCTCTAAACCGTCCGTTCCCGTCATAGGAACTCTAAGACCCGTAGGAGAAGCTTTAACTCCAGCATGCATGGTGGCTTCCGATAAATAACCTAGCCATTGCCGACCTGAAGAAATCCCATCATATCTGCGTGCGAAAGGGAGCACGCCTACTCCGTCGATCCCCAGTGCACTCACTTCTTCTGCCTGTACCTGAGACAACGCGAGTGGTCCTTTTCCCACTGAAGATGGCCATAGTAAAGGTTCTTTCAGTGACGACCGCTTATTTAACAGTTGTTCATAGCTGACACCCAGAATCTCCGCCAGTCGGTGCATGGGTTTAGCTTCTTCGTAAACAACCTTCGTCACAGATTTCTTAGCCATCTCCTCTTGTGGAAAAAAAGCCGCCGTCCAAATGGTTTCCCCCGCAAGAGGCTCATTCTTGCGGTCATACAGACGTCCCCGACCGCTGTCCAGTACAGTCTCCCGTTCACTTTGAATTTCCGCCATCTTCGCAAGTGTATATTTTGTTCCAGGAACCGTCTGTTCCTTCATAATTAGCTGAACCCACGCCAGCCTAAGGATCAACACGCCTACAGCCGCAGATAAAATAAGAAGACCGCTGAATACACGCCGATGTTTGTTATTACGCAATGTCTTCCCTCCTGAGCAGACTCCACACTTATTATGTCCTACCTACATCCATTAGAATCGCCATAAAATGTTCATTGCAACATCAGAAGCTAAAATTTATATTCTGGCTTGTCACCGCTCAAAACAAAGAACCGCTTCTCCAAAAGGAATAAGCGGTTCATTATTTTAGTATTCTGTTATGTCTACCCTATACGCTGAACTTCGATAACTTCTCCTTTAACTGCAAGGATGCATCCTCCAGCTTCAAAGAAAGCTCTACCAAATGATCACTTACACTTTGTTGCTCTCCACTAAGAGAGGCAACTTCTTGAGAGGCAGCCGATGATTCCTCAGCTATAGAGCTTACGTTGCTCATCGAATCAGATAAAACCTTTTGTGATTGACTCAAGCTGTCCATCGACACAGTTACAGCATTCAGACGGGCGATAAAATGCTGCATCTGATCCTGCACAGATACGAAGATATCGCTAGTGCTCTGCACGGAAGTCATTTGCTGATTAAAGAGCGGTGCAACTTCTGAAAGAACCACAACCGTCTCGTTCATATCTCTCATAACGGTATCTGTTATTTCAGCCACAACAGCGATAGACTCTTTCGATTGATCTGCAAGCTGACGTATCTCATCGGCTACCACCATGAATCCGCGTCCAGCCTCGCCTGCTCTTGCTGCTTCAATGGTGGCATTCAGAGACAAGATATTTGTCTGTTGTGTAATATTCTGCATGACATTAAGAACCCTCATAACGGAAGATGCCGTTTCTGTCAGCTCATTAACCTTCACCACAAGCTGATTCGTCTTCAGGCCCGTCCTTTTCGTCTCATTAAGTAATTCGTTCAACCTGTTGAAGCCTTCCTCACTGAGTTCGCCGATGCTATGTGCGGTATGATCCATCTCGTGAGTAGCTGAATTAACTAAATCCATCTGTACCGAAATTTGCCCCGTCAACTCATTGCCACGATCAGCTTCCAAGGCTAGACTGCCAGCACCACCCGCAATTTCTTCCGTGGCCGCGGCAATATCCATAGCTGCATCAGCTGTCTTGCGCGAAACACAGCTAAGCTCATCCGCGGTTTCCAGTACCTTCCGAGCGGTTTCATTAGTATGAATAACCAGCTCTGTTATTCGTTCCATCATCATGTTAAAGGAGCCGGATAACTGACCGATCTCATCACGTGAGGTGATATTCGTACGTACTCCCAGATTCCCTTCCGCTCCCTCTGACATCAAATTCTTTAGTCTGGTCAGCGGTCGAGATACCATTCTGAGCATCCAATATCCTATTAAAATGGCGATAACAGCAGCTACAGCAACAATAATATAAGTAGTCTTAAGAATACGCAGCGCGTCTTTCGTCAAGTTCTCAGCCGGCACAACACCAAGTAATCTCCATCCCGAGGTTTCTAGTGTTCCGTATACAGCTAATATAGATTTCCCCTTCTCATCCTTTGTTGGCAATGAGCCTGCTGTATTCTGCAGACCACCCAGAAGCGTCCCTCCCAGATTCAGATATGTATCCGTCCCCACTTGCTGGGAGGAGGCTATCAATTCATCCTTATTCGTTAGCAATTGCATGTAGGAGCTTGTTCCAAGATCTACTTTACGAAGCTGATTTTCTAATTCGCTAATTCTAATATCATTAATGACTATGTATCCCGAGCTTTTAGAATCGCCGGCAATCGATTTGGCCAAATGGAAAACACCTGACGTATTTCCTTCCTGGCCCTGTAATTCACGTGGAATCCATACACTCTGTGGCTTCTCCTCTAGCTGCTTAAACCATGAGGATTCTCTGAAACTCTCAATAAAAGCGCTATCTTTTGTACCCGCCGAAGAAATTGGAAAACCTTCATTCATCGGAATAAGGTATACGGCCTCCACACCGTTTGATGCCGTGAGCCAATCATTTAGCTGCGCACTAATCTGGTTAGATAGTACCTTACGTTCCTCATTACTTGTAGTGGGATTATTCCCTTGTTTGAGTGCATTTTGAATTTCATTGTCGTACAAGATTCTTCCTAGACCATCCTCATAACGTAACAATTCCACATCAAACTTCTCAGCGGTTTGAACGACTGTCTGTTGATTGGCTGACAGCGCATTCGTCTCGATCGTATGCTCAGCTACGGAATAGGAAGTGTAGCCGAGAGAGAGCACGAGCACCATCGTCGAAACAAAGAAGATGAGAAAAAGCCGCACCCCAATGGATTTGGATGGATGCAGCTGGAATCGTCTTTTTTCTTTTTTCACTTGTACTTTCATCTAATCATTCACCACCGTTGTCGTCTGTTATGCCTACTGGCTTATCGTTTACAAGGTCATGAACATTTGTAACACCCGATCGGAAAGATATGGCAAATACTCATGACCGTACTCATAATAAACCATAAGCTCTTTGGGCGCTAGTACTTTGTTGTATGTGGCAAACTGCGTTGAAGGTGGACAAATCACATCGGATAACCCTGTAACCCACAACATTTTGGCTTGAATTCGCTCCGCGAGATTCTGAATATCGATGTAACCCAGTCTATTAAAAATCTCGTCCTCACGTAAATGATGCGGATCAAAAAAGCGGAAATAATAGTTAATTTCCTCATAAGCTGACGTAGTGATATCAAGCTCCCAAGCCCGTCTATAATCTGAAAGAAACGGATACACAGGAACGGCCATGCTCACACGCGGCTCTAATGCTGCACAAGCTACAGTAAGCGCTCCGCCTTGAGATAAACCAAAAGCACCTACTCGTGCTGGATCAACTTCTTCCATAGACATCAATATTCGAGCAGTCTGTGCTGTATCCAGAAACACATTACGATAGTAAAGGTTGTCCGGATTAGGATCGTCAATGCCGCGAATAATATGTCCACGAATGGTTGTGCCTTTTACTGTAAGATTATCCTCGGAAAGTCCGCCTTGTCCCCGGCAATCCATCGCAAGGACACTAATCCCATGGGCCGCATAAGTCACCTTCTCCATCCAATCCCCGCTGTCACAGGAATATCCATGAAATATCACGACACCAGAACCTTTTTCTGAACCCCTTTTCTTCGGTCTTACATATTTACAATGGATTCTTGCTCCGCCAACGCCGGTAAAATACAGATGAAAACATTCCGCCAGCTCGCTGACGAACTCCGCAGGCTCTAGTTCATAATCTAGTGACTGGGCGTCCAGATCATGCAAAGCCCGTTCCCAAAATGCGTCATAGTCGACTGGTTTTGGGCTGCTTCCGTTATATTTTTTCAATTGTGACAATGTCATGTCGTTTCCCATATTAAGGTCCTCCTTAAGGTTTTTTCACTTAAAAAACAATGGAAACGGAAAACCCGTGTATGTGGGTTTTCCGTTAGTTTCTACTAATAACAAGGGCTCGATAGTTGCACTTTGTGCAACTATTACAGCTAAGTAAGTTGTGTTGTTCATTTAATTGCACTTTATACAACTAAAATTGCTCACAGCGGGGTTTCCGGGGCAAATTGCCTGAAATAAGTGTACAATGTGCAACTATTTACACTAAACACCACCAAACAGGTTAGTTTAAGTGCACTTTGTGCAATCATTTCGAGCGAAAATGAGCATAAAAGTGATTTTTGCGGAAATCTATTGCAGAGAATGCAATGAAAAGCCCAAGCTACATATCACATAGCGCAACGAGAACCCAGTACTTAAAATACAGCACACTACACGCCGCACACTTTTCTCCAACGCTGCTCAACCTCCAAGCACCTAACCAACCTCACTCTACCTAAAACTTGTTCCTCTAAGGTTGTTCACCCTATTAAATTTTCCCCATACCCGCATCATCGCCAACCTCTTCATGGGTGTCGATGACATAGTTGACGATTTCATCAACGGTTGTATATGCAACGCCTACATAAGTGTCAGCAGCGCCATAATAGATGGCGATACGGCCCGTTTCTGCATCATGCAGAGTGGCACATGGGAACAGAACGTTATTCACAAAACCTCTTTCCTCATACCATTCTTCAGGAGTTAGCACAAAATTTTTCGAGCGATATTTTACTTTCGAAGGCTCGTTTATATCCAAAATAACTGCACCCATGCTATATACAAGACCGTTGCAGGTACCAGTAACGCCATGGTAGAACATCAACCAGCCTTCTGTAGTTTCAATCGGTGCAGGTCCGCCGCCAATCTTGACACTTTGCCACCAGCCTTGGCCACCTTTACTCATGACATGACGGTGTTTACCCCAATATACAAAGTCAGGGCTTTCACTAAGGAATACATCACCGAATGGTGTATGTCCGCTGTCACTTGGACGGGACAACATCACGAAGTTGTTATTGATTTTTCTAGGGAACAATACACCGTTCCGGTTGAAGGGCAGGAATGGATTTTCCAAGCTGATAAATGTTTTGAAATCTTGCGTTTTAGCAACACCGATAGCTGCGCCGTAAAAATCTGTACACCAGATAATATAAAATGTATCTTCGACCTTAACCAGACGTGGATCGTAAGCATAACGCGGCTGATAAGGGTTACCTTCTTCATCTATAAAGCGGATTGGCTCATCATCGATTTTCCAATCTAGACCGTCAACACTATGCCCCATGCGCAAATGCGGACGAGTTGTGTTATCTTCCACACGAAATACTCCAATAAAACTACCTTCATACGCAGCAACCGCACTATTAAAAATACGGGCTACACCTTTTGCAGGATTTCTTTTGATAACCGGGTTATCATTATGTCTCCAAATCGGATTCTCGTAGCCAGCAGGCTTATCCTGCCAAGGCATGTTCGGGATGTTCACTGCACTCGCTCCAACTAATTTAACTTCATTCATTAGTATTCCCTCCAAATGTATGCAACTTTTCAGTTTGCTATTTTATCTAGTACTGCTATGAAATCTACTACTAAGCTTACTTAACGGAACCTTGTGAAAATCCATTGTAGATATACTTTTGCAACGCGGTAAACACAACCAATGTCGGAATAATCGCGATCATAATCGCCGCACATATTACTTCCCACTGCGATCCGTATGGACCCTTAAACTTAAAGAGCGCTGTGGAGATCGTTTGGAGATCTGTTTTCGGCATATATAGGAAAGGCGTGTAAAAATCGTTATAAATATTTACGCCCTTCACAATAATTACTGTTACAATAGCCGGTTTCAGCAGTGGCAAAATAATTCTCCAATAAATCGTCCAATACGAAGCCCCGTCCAGCATCGCGGATTCATCCAGTGACTCGGAAATCGAATCCAGGAACTGCATGAAAATATATACAGCGATAATATCCGTACCGAGGTACATCACGATGGGTGCCCATCTGGTATTAAACAAGCCCAAGTGATTGATGATTTGGAAGGTTGCCACTTGCGTTGTAACACCCGGAATCAGGGTAGCAATCAGAAACATACTGATGAGAACTTTACTGCCTTTAAATTTAAACCGGGATAAAATATAAGCCATCATTGAGCCCGTCAGCGTTGCACCCAAGATAGAGATCACAACGATAATGACAGTGTTTTTAAATCCTAGAAGCATTTTGCCATCGACAAAAGCCTTAGTGTAGTTGGAGAAATTCAGCCAATTCTCTGGCAGCGTTAACGGTCCGGTTGAAGCGTACTCTGGCCCTGTTTTTAATGAAGCGAAAAACACAACTACGATAGGTATCAATGCTGCAAGTGCTCCCAAAATCAAGGTGAGATATTTGAATATACTAGCAGTGGTATATTTTACAGAATGCATAGTTTATTTCTCCTCCTTGATCAGAACGCGCTGTAAAATAGTAACTACTATAACGATACCCAGCAAAACTACGGCCATCGCTGACGCTAATCCAACTTTGCTATATTTGAAGGCTACATCGACCGTCTGAATAACAAAGGTGCTACTTCCGTTAGATCCGCCTGTCATGACGTATGGAATTTCAAAAACACCAATAGCGCCACTGACCGCAAGGATCAAGTTCAATTGCAGAATACGTTTAATACTTGGCAAAATAATATGCATAAACTGGTGCCATCTGTTTGCACCATCAATCTCAGCAGCTTCATAAATATCCGAACCGATCGAGGAAATAGCCCCAAGGAAGATCAGGAAGTTCATCCCCATGTATCTCCACAGTGACGCACCTGCGAGCGAGAAGTTAATCAAATTTGGATTGAGCAGCCACTTCTGCTGTAAACCGCTGAGTCCGAGCAGGTTAAGAATCGTATCTAGCGTTCCATCTGGTTTGAAAAAGAACAGAAAGATAAAGCCGATCGCTACACCGTTTAGCAAGGTTGGGAAGAACAAAATCCCTTTGAATAAATTTTTCATGCGAACACTAAAGCTCAGAATCGTTGCAAAATACAAAGCAAGTGCCATCTGAATAAAGGTAGTGAAGAAATAATACAAGCTGACCTTAAATACGGAAAAATACTCCGGTTTCGTAAAAATGGTTTTGTAGTTTTCTAACCCAACGTATTCCATATTTTTACTTAGGCCATTCCAGCTGGTGAAGCTGTACCGAAACATGCTGATGACTGGATAATAAGCAAACGTGAGTAGTAATACGATCGGCACTAATGAGAACAAGCATATAATGGCAATCCGTTGATTTTTGTAACTCAAATTCGAAAACTTGAACACCCGATACACCTCCAAAAAAGCATCCTAGTTTATTTATGACTCGTTTAAATGTGAAGGGGGAAATGCCCATTCGCATATCCCCTCCCACATCCACTACCGCCTATAGCATTTAAAAAAGCTTATAGTTGTTACTGTGCTGTTACTTTAGCGCGGGCGGCTTTCCACTTGTCGTTCAGGTCCTTCATGATGTCATCATAGGATTCTTTTCTGTTGCCAATTGCGGCTTCAATAATGCGTTTCTTGAAGTCTGGCTGCCAAGCACCGATTTCAGCTTGTTTGTCGATTTCATCAGACCAGCCTTCTTCGCCAGCTTTAGCAGGAGCAAGGGTATCAAATGTTACTTCTGTACCTTCATATTGTTTCAGAATTTCTGGAAGCTCTGCACCGATCGCCGGGCTCATACCGCCACCTTCAGTCGTGGGGTAACCAGATTCGTTGATAAACCAATCCACCCAAGCTCTAGCAGCTTCTTTGTTTTTACTATGAACGCTGACACCCAGATTGTAGTCACCTGCAAGCGGCACAAGCACTTGATCTGCATTCGTAGGGAATGGCATAAAGCCAACATCATCTGGATTCGTTGCTAGACCTTTGATTTGACCGATTGCCCAAGATCCAAGAACCATCGTGCCAATTTTTCCGTTAGCCAGATCCGCTTTGGAAGATTCCCAGTCAGTAGTCGTTGGATCTTCTTCAATCAAACCTTTTTGTGCTGCATCGTACAGGATTTTGTACAGCTCATAGTGAGGTTGACCTGGAACATAGTTATCGTCGCTAGCCACTTGACCAATGTTCACATAATCACGGTTACCAGCTACTGTAGCCAGATCCGCTTCCCATTGGGTCAATGTCCAGCCAGCTGCGTAGTTTGTGTACAGAGGCACAGCTTTCGTTTTGTCTTTAACAGATTGCAGAGCAGTTAAGAATTGTTCTGGCGTTCTTGGAACCTCTGTAATTCCGGCATCTTTGAAGACTTGTTTGTTGTAAATAATACCGTTAAAGTTGATGGTCATTGGAATTCCGTAAGCCATTCCGTCTACTGCACGTTCTTCCACACCTGTATATTGTTTTTGCATATCTTCGAGCTTACCTAGTGGTTCGAAGAAATCAGGAATATCTTTAATAGCTATGCTTGTAGGTAACAACAGAACGTCGCCATAGTCACTAGTGCTCATGCGAATTTTAATTTGATCTTCGTAAGTAGCAAGCGCTTCAAAGCTTACCTTTACATCAGGATATTTCTCATTGAACTTAGCCGCATACTCTTTGAATACGGTATCAACAATATCCGTTCTTTGCGTAATAACCGTGATATCCCCTTTAATATCCTTGGCTGCTGCATCATCAGCCGGAGCTGCCGTCGCCTCTGTTGAGGATCCATTGCTTCCTGTGTTTTTAGCGCCTTCATTGTTGGTGTTGTTGTTTGAGGAACAACCGCTAAACAATCCTGCCATAAGTGTCAGTGCCATCAAGCCCATCATTGTTTTGCCTTTTTTCATGCTTTTACGACCCCTCTCTTCCATTCGACTCTAATTTGGTTTAATAACAAAAACAATAACTTTTATCATCACCATTAATTTAATAGAGTAATCACTATTATCAAACTCACTGAAATACTCTTTAAAAAAGTGATGATATCGCTTACAAACTCATTATAGATCTATTTTTAACGCAAAACGATGGTTTGAATTGCTTTTTCTGGTCTTATATTTGTTATTTTTGTTTTTGTTATGGCGTTTTTATTATCTAATTTATTGAAAATAATCACAAAAAAAAGAGAGCTTGTCGCTCTCCTAAATAATAGCTTCCTATATAGGACTAAAACTCACGTTCCGTTTTCGGTAATTTACAGCCACTTTTATAATCCTTAGGTGTCATACCACACATTTTCTTGAACAATTTATTAAAATAAACCGGATCACTATAGCCAACCTTATCGGCAATTTCATAATTTTTTAAGTCGGGATGCTCGATTAGCAATTCTTTCGCCTTAGTAATACGAATTCGAATTAGATAATCGGTGATGGTTTGGCCCGTCTTTATTTTGAACAAACGGCTAAGGTAGCTCGCATTCATACCTACGGTCTCCGCCAAACGCTCGAGTTCGAAGTTCTGATCATACTCCCTCTCCAGTATGCTTTTAGTCTGTTCAACAACGTAATGCTCTCCACCATCTGCCGCTTGAGAGAACATCTCCTCCTGCTCTGTGACGTTCTTTTTCTTTGTGTCCTCTACTCTCTTGAGCAATTCATATAGCTGAGTCTTATCAATAGGTTTTAGTAAATAATCCATCACCCCATGGCGGATTGCTCGGCGGGCATATTCAAATTCACTAAAACCGCTAAGAACGGCAATAGGTATATCCTCCATATGTCCTCTAACCTGTTCAATCAACATAAAGCCATCCATTCTAGGCATTTTGATATCTGTAATAAGCAGATCAATGTCATCTCGGGATAACTTTTCAAAATGCTCCCAGGCTTCCACCCCGTTACCGTAGGATCCAATTACATGTACATCTAGCTCCATCCTGGATGTGATTTTTTCGAGCCCCCTGCGAATGACCTCCTCGTCGTCCGCAATCATAACATTTATCATTTGAGCACTTCCCTCCAGTTGTATCTGCCAGTTATTATGATTGCTCCATCATCACGAATAGTATTCTTCCTATGTATTACGTCAATCTACGATTACACTCTTCTATAGTCTTGTATTTACTATAACGAAAGTTATTCTAATTTCCCAGCTGCAACTATAAATTGTCCTTGAAATCATCTTCGAAAAAGTATATAACTAAATTAAGTTGTTATTATAAACTAACAAAACAATAATAACTATATAACAAAATGAAGTTTGCTAAGTTTTCTATTTTTGTGTGTAAAGTGAGGATTCTGGATGATGTCAAACAACGAATACATTGCAGGCGTAACCTGGGGCTTCTCGGGTAGACGTGGTTCATGGACAACAGAAGAAGCTGAGTGTTCGCTGGAATTAATGTCCTCTGTCACCGGAGCGAACTGGACGGCTATCGCTCTTAGTGCGCTTCAAGCTACCGCTCATTCTACGGAAATTCCCTATTGGGAAACTCCAACCGTTAGTGACGAAGAAGTGAAATGGGCCATAAGTAAAGCAAAGTCACTGCAGCTAAAGGTATGCCTGAAGCCGATCGTTAATTGTGCGGACGGAACTTGGCGTGCTCACATTAACTTTTTCGATAAGGATGTTCCTTGCGAGCCTAAGTGGTCGGAGTGGTTCAGCTCTTATACTAAATTTATTCTGCATTATGCTGCTATTGCTGAAGAAACAGGCTGTGAGATGTTCTGTATCGGCTGCGAGCTTGTACAAACGGATAGACGAGAAACCGAATGGCGTACGCTTATTGCCGAGGTTCGGAAGGTTTACTCAGGAATTCTTACTTATAATTGCGATAAGTATCAGGAGGATAACGTGACCTGGTGGGATGCGCTCGATGTAATTTCTTCAAGTGGATATTATCCAGCTAGTGATTGGGAGACTCAACTCGACCGGATTGAGCATGTGGTGAGATCGCAGAATAAGCCATTCTTTTTCATGGAAGCGGGTTGCCCAAGCCGAAGCGGGAGTGCGGCGATTCCTAATGATTGGACCTTAAAGGGCGAACCAAGTCAAGAAGAACAAAGCAAATTCTATCAGGCAATGTTTCAAGGCTGTGAGCGCAGAGATTGGGTTCAGGGCTTTATGCTTTGGGATTGGCCTACTCACCTTTATCCAATTCATGAAGCAGAACACAATGATGATTATTGTATGTATGGCAAACAAGCCGCTGGAATCATCAACGAATATTTCACCTCGAAAATCAATAAGTAATGTGAGGAGTGACTAATGACCAATGATTAATTCACCAGAATCATGGCTGAGTCAGCTTGAGGATGAGCTGCAGGGTAATATTCTCAGTTTTTGGATGAAAGAAACGAAGGACGAAATCAATGGCGGTTTTGTTGGCGAAATCGACAATCAGCTGAACATTGCACTTGACGCGGAGAAAAGCCTTGTGCTTAATGCCCGTATTCTTTGGTCCTTTGCCAGCGCTTACCGGATCTACGGCAAGACAGAATATCTGGCCATGGCAGAGCGTGCCTATGCCTATTTGATGGATCATTTCATCGATAAGGAGTATGGTGGATTATACTGGATGGTAAATGCTGAAGGCAAACCTTCTCAGGAGAAAAAACAGATCTATGGCCAAGCTTTTGCTATCTACGCACTGGCTGAATTCTACCACGCGACCGGACGACCTGAGCTGCTAGATGAGGCCATTCAAATATTCCAGCTTGTTGAGAAATATGGCTATGATTCTACTTATAAAGGTTATGTTGAAGCTTTATCTCGGGAATGGAAAATCACGGATAACCTCAGTCTTAGCAGCAAGGACTTAAATGAGAAAAAATCAATGAACACACACCTACATGTGTTGGAAGCGTATACCGGACTTTACCGAGTATGGAAGTCAGAGGAGCTGGCGAACACGCTGGCTGAGCTAATCGAAACGATGCTAGACCATATCATTGATAACGAAGGCAAGCATTTTCATCTTTTCCTAGATGAGGCCTGGAATGTAAAGTCAGATATTATCTCCTATGGACATGATATCGAGGGCAGTTGGCTGCTTGTGGAAGCCGCAGAAATACTTGGCGAAGAAAAGCTGCTACAGCGTGTTCGAACCGTCGCTATCTCCATGGCAGAAGCTGTTCTTGCAGAAGGTATAGATACCGATGGCGGGATATGGAATGAAGCTGATCTGAGCGGATTGCTAAGCAAAGATAAAGATTGGTGGCCGCAAGCGGAGGCGGTTGTTGGATTCTATAATGCTTATCAGCTGACTGGTGATGGCAAATTTAACGATGCTGCCCAAGCCTCCTGGACCTTTATTGATAAGTATATGGTAGATCACCAGTTAGGCGAATGGTACTGGGGCGTGGACGAGAACCATCTGCCCCTGCCCCACGCATCCAAGGTTAGTGCCTGGAAATGCCCATATCATAACAGTAGAGCCTGCTTCGAAATGATCGCACGACTGAATTCAACTATAAAGGAGACGGTATAATGTCATCATTATTCCAAGAACGCAAACAACAATTAACAGAACGTTATGAAGCGCTGATCACCCGTAAAAATGAAAAGCTTCCTTATGGAAACGGTATTTATGACCGTTATGCTTATCCACTGCTTACCGCTGAGCATACTCCTCTTATCTGGCGTTACGACTTCAACCCTGACACCAATCCTTACTTCGCTGAAAGAATAGGCGTCAACGGTGTTTTCAACCCTGGTGCCATAGAACTTAACGGTAAGTTCTATCTTGTTGCACGCGTGGAAGGTAATGACCGTAAATCTTTTTTTGCTGTAGCTGAAAGTGACAATGGTGTGGATGGCTTCCGCTTCTGGGATCATCCAGTCGTGTTGCCTGAGACAGAAGTTCCGGACATAAACGTCTACGACATGCGTCTCGTAACCCATGAAGATGGCTGGATCTATAGCCTCTTTTGTACAGAACGCAAAGATCCAGACGCTCCACACGTTGACCTTTCCAGCGCAGTAGCACAATGTGGTATTGTTCGTACAAAGGATCTGAAGACCTGGGAACGTCTGGCCGATCTTAAGACAGGTTCCGCTCAACAGCGCAATGTCGTGCTCCACCCTGAATTTGTGGATGGAAAATACGCCTTCTACACTCGCCCTCAGGATGGCTTTATTGATGCAGGCTCCGGTGGCGGTATTGGCTGGGGACTCTCGGATACGATTGAGGATGCCGTGATCACAAGTGAGACAATCATGGATGAGCGCCACTACCATACCATCAAGGAAGTTAAGAATGGCCAAGGTCCAGCTCCAATCAAAACACCAAAAGGCTGGTTGCATATCGCACACGGTGTGCGAAACACTGCCGCTGGGCTTAGATATGTCCTTTATGCCTTTTTATCTGATCTGGAGGAGCCAAACAAAGTCACACATTCACCAGGCGGTCATTTCATCGCACCAGACGGTGAAGAACGTGTCGGTGATGTCTCCAACGTTGTATTCTGTAACGGTGTAATTGCACGCGATAACGGTGAGATCTATATCTACTACGCTTCCTCCGACACCCGCATCCATGTAGCAACAACTACGGTTGACCAAATGTTAGATTACGTGCTGAACACACCAGAAGATCCACTGCGCTCTTATGCTTGTGTAGAACAACGTACCGCCCTCATCGATCGTAATTTAGCGCTATAAATTGGAAACCTTAAAATCAACAAGCAGCGATTCTCCTGTTATTGGAGGATCGCTGCTCTGCGTTTTTTTATCATTCTCTGCCCATTAGCGGGTTACTATTACTATGCTTATCTGGGAGTGTCTACTTATTTTCTTTCGACTGGACTTGTAAGTCTGTTAATGGATATTCTTATTGTTGATAAATATCCATACTCTTTAACCCATTAATGATTAAATCCTATAGATTAAGCTCAAAATAGCTCAGTAAACCCCTAACTCCAAGGAGGCTGAGATATAAATGTTCAAACGTATGGATGAGATCATGATCGAGATTCCTGAAGTTGAGAAGCCAGATCCCAATGCTGCTGCCGCTGTACAAGAACTGCTTGGCGGAAAGTTTGGAGAAATGTCGACCCTTAACAATTATCTCTATCAATCCTTTAATTTCCGTTCAAAAGACAAGCTGAAGCCCTTTTATGATTTGGTGATGAGTATAACAGCTGAAGAGCTAGGCCATGTGGAGCTAGTTTCGCATGCCATCAACAAATGCCTTCGAGGGTCAACAAGTTATAAAGAGCCAGATTCCACCCCTCTAGGGTCCGTAAAAGATGCGCGTTTATCCTATCACTTTCTGGCGGGGGCTCAAGGTGCTATGCCTTTTGATTCAACGGGAAATCCATGGACCGGAGCAAATGTATTTAATAGCGGCAACCTAGTGGAAGATCTGCTACATAACTTCTTCCTCGAATGTGGAGCCAGAACACATAAAATGAAAGTTTACGAAATGACGGACCATCCAGCTGCACGCGCTGTAGTCGGATTTCTCTTAGTGCGCGGTGGTGTCCATGTGGTCGCTTATGCCAAAGCCATCGAAATCGCAACAGGTGTTAATGTAACGAAACTCGTGCCGGTTCCTTCGTTAAATAACAAATCGTTTAGTGAAGCGAAGAAATATGAGGAGAAAGGTGTGCATACAAAACTGTACACCTGGAGTGAGAGTGACTTCGGCGCCATCGATCAGATTTGGAAGGGAACCCACCCAGAAGATAACCTCCCGCTTGAAGTCATTAAGGGAGCACCTAAAGGCTTTCCGATCCCCGTAGCTCCTGCTGTCGAAGAGGAGTTTGCTCCAGGAATCTCCCCCGAAGACTTTAAAGAAATTGCCAAACGCCTCAAAATGGCTGGAAATATTACAGAATAATATTTAACGTGAATCTGGTGAGGAATTTACGCAGCGTCTTCCTCACCATTGGTTCACTTTTTTATTTGTACAAAGCCCGATATTCATCCTCCAGCATAGACATCAGATTCATGTTATGAAATTCTCCATCTGCATAAAGAGCATCCCGCTCCACACCATCGTGCTTGAAACCGAGCTTCTCATAGACATGAATGGCTCTTGGATTAAAAGGATATACACCCAGATGGATACGATGCAGCTTCAAGGCTTCAAAGCCATATCGCAGCATTTGAGTCATAGCCTCAGTACCATTACCCTTCCCTCTATGTTCATGACTACGAATCCCAATTCGAATGTTTGCGCTACGGTTGTCCGGATCTATTTCATTCAGCACCACTTCTCCAATAAGCTCATTCGTTTCCTTGACGATAATCATAAGATCCACACGATCCTCAGCTGGAACACTAATCTTTCTAATCCAGGCCGCAGTTTGCTCGCGAGAGATATCCCCTTTCGACCCTGTTAGACGGCCCATCTCATCATCAAGTAAAAAGTTGTAATAGGCCTCCAGATCGGACTCTTCTACACCACGTAGATGAATATTCTCGCCTTCAATCTTAGGTAATGCAACTGGTTCTGACATAGCTGAATTCCCCCTAACCAAATTTCTATGCTTCAATAATTTTTAATCGGATAATTTCTAGTCTCTCGGTATATCCACAGAATCGCGATGCACTATGTCTGCTGCGATCAGGATCTTCTCCAGTGGTGCAGAGGGGTGCCCAATCCGACTTAGCAGCTTCTCCACTGCCGCCCGGCCCATCGCTTCTTTAGGGACATGCACAGTAGTAAGCGGCGGAACGCCTCTTGAGGCATCCTCAATATTATCAAAGCCCGTGACCGAGATATCCCCTGGAATATTAAGACCTTCTGCCTTCAGGATATCACTGACCGAGAGTGCTGTTTTGTCATTGGCACAGACCAAGGCGGTTGGGAGTGTCTTGGCTTTTTTCCGCTTCATCACCCAATTTTTAAAATCCTCTTGGAATACATCTTCCTCCACCCCTTCCAAAAAGAGATTCGCATCATCTTCCAAAGACAGTCTTATTCCACTCTCCTCCAGCGCACTCCGGAAGCCAATCCACCGATCCCGGAAACTGCGTGAAAATCCAATATTCCCAATAAAATGCATTTGAGTATGGCCTGTCCCCATCAAATGATTAGTAAGTCGACCCATAGAATCCACATTGTTCGCGAATACAGTATCACTTGGAATTAATGGATCCTCATGGTCAATCAACACCATCGGCAGACCGATGCGATGTACCTCAAGTAGTAAAGAAGTGGAGATTTCGCCCACACCTACCAAACCAAGAATCCCGCTTGGGTTCAAGATATTCACGAAATTATCCGCACGATTCTCAGAGATGATCACCATTCCAAGTCCTTCTTGATCCAGCGCAAGGGCAATACCGTCCACAATTTTTCCCCAATACAAGGAATCCTGAGTTTGCGAGCGGATATTCGGCATTAATACAAGCACAGATTGCTTATTCCGATCACTCCCCCCTACCGGAGGAGTCCGTTTGACACCTTGGACGAAAGCATTTTTTTGCGTAAAATAGCCTAACTGCGAAGCCGCTTGAATCACTCGTTCTCTCGTCGTCTCATTAACGCCAGCTTTACCCGAAAGTGACTTAGAAACAACAAACTTGGATACACCGAGATGATCGGCTATTTTTTGCATGGTGACCTTTTTAGCCATATTAATCCCTCCAGATTTACTTGAAATTTATGTACTTATATCTTTAAGGCTTTGAAGCACCCTGTGTTTCTGCTCGCGCTTCCTTCCATTTGGCATTCAGTTCGTCAAAAGCCTTCTGTAAATCAGGTGCAGCAAGTAACTCCTGAATATAATCACCGGACCAAAAGGATAGCTTGGCACGATTGGCGATATCAATGAATGCATCACTTTGAACTGTGGCATCAAGCAGCTTAGGTTTATAAGATAAAAACTCTTGATACTGCGGCATAAAAGGGTCCAAGCTGCCATCAGCAGGAAGAAATCCCCAATCATCTTTATAGGAAGTCTCCTTCACAAAAAAGTTCAACCAAGCCATTGCAAGCTCTTTATTCTTGCTATATTTACTTACCCCCATGAACCAGTCTGAATTGATTGGTGCATAATGAGAGTCGCTATTATCATATGGAAATGGGAAGAATCCAATATCTTCAGGAGAAGCTCCAACATCAAGGACTTGTCTAATTGTCCAATTCCCAACTAAATACATACCCGATTGACCCTTAGCGAGTTTAGTCTTCGATATTTCCCAATTGTTCGAGAAGAGTTCATCTTCAACATAACCTTTGGCAATTAGGGTTCTAGCAATCGAAATGGATTTCCCCCATTCATTATCAAGCTGCCACGGACTATCCTCATTTACCATCTTATTAAGATATTCAGGGTCGCCTGCCATATAGTTAACTAGAGTATTCCCCCATTCACGCAGTGGCCAAACCGCCCCATAATTCATATACAGCGGGATAATCCCAGCCTGTTTTAATTTAGCGCAAGCTTCGTAGAATTGATCCAGAGTCTGCGGAACAGCGGTAATTCCCGCTTTTTCGAAGGATCTTTTATTATAGACAATCCCTACCGTAGTAGTTCCCGTGGATAGCCCATACCGCTTACCATCATATGTAGCAAAAGAGGTGAAGCGCTCACTAGCCGAAGTTTCTTCATCCAACGGTTCGAAAAAATAATCCAGTTCGTTTGATGGAAGATTCACAGGAAGCAAAAGTACATCTCCGGCGTCCTTGGTAGACAGCCTTACCAGAACATCCGTTGCGTAATTGGATAAACCTTCAAATTCAACATTCGCTTCGGGGTACTTTTGCTTAAATTGGTCTGCGTACCCTTGAAAGGTTCCGTTCTCAATCAGATCTATTCGATTGGTCATCATGACTATGGTTCCTGATAAGTCAGACTTCACCTCGTTTCCAACTGGAGGCACTGTAGATTCCGTCTGCTTGGTGTTGTTCTCACAGCCACTAATCGATAACAAAAAGAGAAGCAGCAGTATGGTACGCATAGTCCAGTGTAATCTCATCCCCATTAACGGACAGCCTCCTCTTATTTCAGTCAGATATCCTAATCGTTTCCGGTTCCAATAGCGGTAGTGACAAAATAACATCAGTCCCTTGTCCAAGCTCACTAAATACCTCAATTCCAAAAGCCGCTCCATAATGGAGGCGCACTCGCTGCTGAATATTTTTCATACCAATGCCCCCATTGATACTTTTCTTAGGCGGACTTTCTTTCTGCAGCCCATCGTTCAATCTCTCCAAAGTGATCTTATCCATTCCACAGCCATCGTCCTTAATATGAAAGAACAGCATTTGCTCAGTCATCTCGCAACGGATACTTAAATTCATTTGTGGCTTGTTATCATCCAAGCCATGATAAGCAGCATTCTCTATGATCGGCTGGAAGACCAGCTTGATAATAGAGTAATTATCTAGCTCCTTCGGTACGTCGATCTCGAGTACGAAACGATTAGGGTAGCGACAGTTCAGCAGCTCAACATAATTGCGTACATATCCAAGCTCTTGCTTCATTGTCGTTTTGCCACTTAAATCACTTGTACTATACCGTAGCAGTTTACCTAAAATTGAGATCATGTCCGCAGCTTCAATATCATCATTGAGCTCAGCGGTCATTCGGATCGACTCCAGCGTATTATAGATAAAATGAGGATTAATCTGACTCTGCAGAGCGTGAAGCTCCGCTTCCTTCTTCTGTTCTTCAATTCGGTAGATATCCTGAATCAACTGCCTGATCCGAGCCAGCATTCGATTAAACTGATGCCCGAGCAGACCAATCTCGTCACGCCGTTTAACCCTAAACATCACATCCAGATCTCCGCCCTGAACCTTTTTCATCAGTTGAATCATCTGCGATAGTGATTTAGTGAGTGCAAAGGAAAGGATAATGGAGATAATTAACGCAAGTACAATGATACTTAATGTAGCAGCGAGCGTTGTATTACGGGTTACCTTCACATCCCGCATTAGCACATCTACAGGAATCGAAATAATGGCCTTCCAGTTGGTCTTGCTAGAGCTTGAGTAAATATTCAGAAATTCCTTTCCGTTGACTGTATCATAGAAACTTCCGGATTTCCCATCCACCCTTTTGAATAGCTCTGAATCAGATACATCCGTGGCAAGAAGTTTTTTGTCACTGTCGAACACGGCCATTCCCTTCTCATCAACGATCAGAGATTTGCCATGTGTTACTTTATCCAGCTCCTTAACCCGATTCTCTAAATTGCTAATATTCGCTTCTACCGCGATCAGTCCAATCGGATTTAACAAGCCATCCACGATTTTGCGAACAACGGTAAAAGCATATCGAGTGCTCTGCAAATTACTCGTAAATGATTGAGTGCCAAATAAGAGTGCCTCTCCGCTGGAATCCTTCGTCTGCTGACTCCAGTACTCATAGCTTTGATCGAGGTCGAGCCGTACTCCACCATCCTTAGCAGAATAATAACCATTCCCATGCGCATCAAAAATATAAACCGTGTTCGCGCCTCGCTTAATATTGTTAATAAATGATATGTTGCCTTCTATGCCCCGCTGAATAGACAACAGTAAATCAAAATCTCCGGGTAACAATGTAGCACTGCCTGATTCGCCACTCATGATCTCTTTCTGCTCATGATAGTGGTTTGAACGAATTAAATTTTGTTTAATATCGTTCACATAGGCTGGCATAGATGAAATACGTTTCATATCTTCGATATAATCATCTACTCCATCCATCATTTGATCGATTAGCTTCTCAGAATAAGCAATGGTGTTGCCCTGAATAGATTCTGAATAACTCTTATAAGTAAACACACTAATGAAGGTAAGCGGAAGGGTAATAATTATTAAAAAGACGAGGAGCAGCTTGCGTTCCATACTCATGTCCCCGATTACGGACCACCAGCCAAAGATGCGTTTACCTTTCATACGGTCCTTCTCCTTAACCCTTTTTTACCTAACTTGTTATTATTATTTACCTAACAAAATTATTATACGGGGAAGTCCTTGTTTACACAATAACAAAACCGCTTCCTCATTACGAGGAAGCGGTTTTGTTATGTAAATCATAAAAAAAATTAGTTAGGGACCCACTTATTTTATCGTGAATAATGACAGTTTGTCCTTTAACTGTCCTGAAGCACTTTCCAGCTTACCTGACAATGAAACGAGTTGATCACTTACACTTTGCTGTTCATTACTGAGTGAAGCCACTTCTTCGGAAGTCGCTGATGATTGCTCAGCTACAGCACTTACATTACCCATGGCTTCCGACAACACAACCTGTGAATGATTCAAGCTACTGATCGCTGTTGTCACCGATTCCAGACTAGTGATGAACTCATCCATCTGTCCTTTTACGGATACAAAGATATCGCTCGTGCTCTTCACTGAGCTTATTTGCTCTTTAAAGAGAGGTGCCACTTCAGATAATACAGCTTCCGTTTCGTTCATTTCCGTTATGATCTTGTCGGTGATTCCGGCTACAAGAGCAATAGACTGCTTCGATTGGTCTGCGAGCTGTCTTACCTCATCTGCTACCACCATAAAGCCCTTGCCAGCTTCGCCTGCACGTGCGGCTTCTATCGTCGCATTCAATGATAAAATATTCGTCTGCTGTGTGATACTCTTCATCACATCCAGCACCTTAATCACTGAGAATACTGTTTCTTTCAAATTGTTAACACGTTCTACAAGCGCACCTGTCTTTTCCCCAGTACGGCTAGTCTGATCCAGTAAATCCGTTAATTGCTTGGCACCTTGCGCACTAGCTTCTCCAACCCCGCGTGCTGCCTCATCCATCTCACTGTTGGCACTAATCACGGTCTGCATTTGCGTAGCTATCACATCTGTAAGCTCATTACCACGTTCAGCTTCAAGTGCCAGACTGCCTGCTCCTCCAGCAATTTCTTCTGTAGCGGCTGCTATTTCCTTCGCGGAAATAGCTGTCTTACGCGAAGCTTCTCCAAGCTCGCCAGCGGTCTCCAGCACATCTCGAGCAGTTTCTCTAGTTTGAGATACAAGCTCAGTAATACGCTCCATCATCAAGTTAAAGGAGGCTGATAGTTGTCCAATCTCATCCTTAGACACATATTCTGTACGTACACTTAAATCTCCGCTTGCACCTTGAACCATAAGATCCTTCAATCGTGCCAGAGGGCGAGCAATCATACGAACCATCCAAATCCCGATCAATATCGCAAGCAGTGCTGCGCCAGCAGCTGTAATAAACGTCGTCAACAGAATCGGACGGGCTTCCTTCACTAGCTCGTCTGTAGGTACTACGCCTGATAGCTTCCAATCCGCCCGTATCATCGGATTAAAGACCGCCAGAATTTCTTTTCCGTTTGGATCTTTTGCTTCTAGGCTATTATTATTTTTCTTACTCTCTTTGATAAAAGAAAACTCGGATGGCTTTCCATCGTCTATCGAATTAGAAGAAGCTACAACTGTACCTTCAGGAGATACTAGTTGAATACGGGAGCCATCTCCCAGCTTCACACTTGCAAAAGATTCCTCCAGCAGTGTGTTTTTCAACACAAGCATGATTATGTATCCTTTTTCTGATCCCAGATTTTTAAGGGATCTTACCATAGCAATCTCCTTATCACCATTTCCTTGAATAGAAGTGGAGAACCAAATATTCTTGGCGCCGCCTTTGTCACCATCCGAATAATATGAATTATATTCTTTGGTGTCTTCTACTAACTTCTTGTACCATTCTTGTTCACGTAATCCGTCAAGACTAATACCAGCACTACCACTTGTAACGATATCCTGCTCAGGTGTCTCTGGAATCAAAGAGACACTGATAATATTAGAATCTGTTGTTGTCTGACTGGACAATTTCTTACTTATTGCACTTGTTGCTTCAAATTTCTCGTAAGCTGATTGTGCAGTAGACAAAGCCTTCAGATCCGTTTGCATCTGCGCATCAAAATAAAGCTGTAATGCCAAGTTCTCATACTGTTTCAAGGTAATATCCAGCTTCTCAGCAGTCTGAATAATAGTCTGACGATAGGCTTCGGATACATTATTCTTTATCGTTGTTTTCGCCTTCGAATAAGATATAAGTCCAAGTGACATAACTACAATAACAGTGGAACATAGAAATATTAGAAATAACTTCACTCCGACGGATTGGATAGGATTAACTCTCTTGATTTGGCTTCCCCAACCCAACATCATTTTCTTAGCATCTAACTTTGATGTCTTTCCAGTTCCTACTTCATTGCTCTGTACATTTACGGATTTTTTATTGTTCTTCTTCATCTCTCTAACCTTCTCTCTTTATGCTTTTCACTAATACTATCTTGATCAGGATCCCCATCATGATCATCTCCGCTAATATTAGAGGACATATGAAAGCGCTAACCATATTATATATCGGTTTATTAGGCCTTTTTTCTTAGCTTTACTATACTTTTTTTATAACTTTTAACCTATGTAT
>NZ_CDRJTB010000048.1:0-50992 GCF_976954365.1 Paenibacillus sp. Marseille-Q9583 | reverse complement strand
TAGATATAGTAGCTTTTAGAGGTTTTTTACATTGCTTGTTAGAGATAGAAAATCAATTTCTCGGGGAGAGAGAGCCGTATGAACAAAATGGACCGTTTGTTAGCTATAGTGCTTGAATTGCAGCGTAATAAAGTGTTGCGAGCGGAGGATTTGGCGGCTACGTTTGAAACGAGCGTGAGAACTATTTATCGGGATATTCAGGCACTGAGTGAAGCGGGCGTATCCATAATAGGAGCACCAGGGCAGGGCTACTCCTTGATTGAGGGCTATTTCCTGCCACCCGTTAGTTTCACGCTGGACGAAGCAGTGACATTGCTTATTGGGACTGACTTTATTGGGCAGTGGTTTGATGCCCACTATGGCAATAAAGCTAGAAGTTCTAAAGCAAAAATAGAAGCTATCCTGCCAGAAGCCATCCGCAGTGAAGCATCACAGATCCGCAAAAGTTTTCGTTTATTTGCTTCCGCAGCAGATATAGCACCAATACAAGAAAAGGCATGTCTGGAAGCCATTCGTCGAGCGATATTGGAGGAAAGGAAAATAAGATTTCGTTATTCCAAAAGAATCGCCGAAGCCGATGGGAACCGTCAAAGTATTCGTACGGTTGCTCCTTACGGACTTGTGCTTCATCAAGGATCATGGGTACTCGTCGCCTGGTGTGAATTGCGTCAAGACATCCGTCATTTCCGGTTATCCCGAATGAGGGAGCTTATTGAACTGGAAGATAAATTTATACGGCCAGCGGATTTTCAATTGGAGGTATACCAACCTCCTGATGATCGCAACGTTCATGTGGTTATCTTAGTTCATTCTGACATAGCTGATAAGGTAAGGGAATCGAACAATTTCTATATGGAAACTATAGAGGATCATGCGGAAGGCTTACGGGTTACTTTTCGGGTTCGAGAGCCAGCGGAATTGCTGCAATGGGTGCTGGGCTGGGGAGGCGGCATGGTTGTGCTAGAGCCGGAATCTTTTCGCCATCAAGTTAGAAACGAACTAGAAATAATGTTAAAACGCTACTGACATAACGCTGTCAGTAGCGTTTTTGTATACTTGGGTAATCAATGACTACAGGAGCTGATATATAATGATTACAACAAAAGAAGCCTTACAACGTTTTGAAGAAACTGTGACATACTATATTCAAGAAGTAGAGCGATTCAATCTGGAGCAGCTGAAGCAAAAGCCAAGTGAAAACGAGTGGTCCATCGGACAGATGGTTCAACATCTCATTAACTCGGCACTGTATATGCAGCTTCGTAATATTGATCAATGTCTGGTGCCAAGCCAAGATCCCTTGGTATCCCATGTGGGGAAAACCGAGGATGGTGCGGCTATATTTGCACAAGGAAGCTTTCCACCCATTCGTATTCAGGTTCCGCCTTCCGCCCAATATACGCCGGAGCAGCCGGAGAGTAAGGAACAATTAATTCAAGGGTTACATTCAGTCATCCAAAGAATGAGAGAGATCGAACCGCGCCTCGAAAAAGCGTCCAAACAAAATACCGTATCTCACCCGCGATTCGGTGGACTATGCGCGGAGGAATGGTTCCTGCTTATTGAGATGCACTATCGTCATCATCTTCTGCAGCTGGAGCGGTTAAACAAAGAATTGTTTCGGAAAGTGATGTAATACCAAAAAAGAGGCCTTTGCTGATCTACAGCAAAGGCCTTTCGTCATAAAAGAAAGGATCTTAATTTCCTGAGCCAAGCGTCGCTTGAACATAATCTTTATATTCACTCGGATTAACTCCAAAATGCTTCTTGAAAAGTCTGGTGAAATAAAATTGATCATGTATACCGATTTGCGTAGAAATCTCTTTGACATAAGTCTATCTTGCATGATTTAGAGAATCCGAGACAACTTGCGATACGCTCGCGGAGAAATCCCCTCATTCGCCGTGAACACCCTGCTGAAATAATGGATATCGGGATAGCCGACCTGATCGCCCACCCTCTCAATCGGCCAATCCGTTTCTCGCAGCAGCTTACGCGCTTCCCTATGCCGGATCGAGCGGAGGTATTCTCCGGGGGGCATACCTGCAACCTCACGAAAGAGCTTGGCAAAGTGGTCCTCATGCATATTCATGGATGTGGCCATGGATTTATTGGTCCAGCGTTCTGCTAACCGCTCTTCTATCTCGTCTATTAACGCCCTGATCCGCTCGGTGTGAACGGAAGACTTAGCTGCATCTCGGGAGCTTTGCGTTCGAAGCAGCGAAGTCAGAATACCAAGTAGTAGCCCTCGACAGACCCACTCATAGCCGGCAGGCCGCATAGTGAATTCATGAACGAGCTGTTCCATGGCATGAACACATTCGGGTGGCGGGGAGTAGATCGGTTCTTGTGACAATGGCATGAAGGGGACAGTTACGGCTTCAAAGGCGAATTTATCGTGTATGACTTCATCCTCATTAACTACCATATCTTCATCATGTGTAATAATTGATTCCCCAAAGAAATCAAAATGGATTCCAATAAGCTTAGTATCTGAATCTGACAGGATAACATTCTGATGATATACCCCAGATGAGAGGAAAATTAGCTGCCCAGCATTCAGTATATATTCTTCCGTATCCATCTTTGTTAATAATTTGCCCTGGCGAACATATAGTAGCTCGAAGTCATATAGCCTTCTTCTTTGAAAGGTGCAAGGCGGAAGTGTCTGCAATTGTGCATAGTGAATTCCGGGTGCCCAATCACGAGAGGGTACCTGCTTTCTCAGTGGGTAAGAGGGATCTTTGTCAGACATGTCACTGCCTCCTGAATGTTTAATAGAATAGACCGGAATAATGCAAAAAGTCTCTTCTTCGCCTAAATAAATCGAATTTTAAATCTAGTATAATATAAATAATTAAAGGATACAAAGTGCACCTAAACCTAGAGAGTGGAAAACGGAAAAGAACAAATAGGAGGAGGATTCAAATGAAAAAGGGAATAAACATCTGGTCGTTTCGCGAAGGAACTGAAATTAAAGAATGCGTACGTCTAGCCAAAGCGGCTGGGTTTGAGGGGATCGAGCTGTCATTAAATGAGTCAGGTGAACTTGGCCTGCAAACCACTGAGAAAGAAGCGCGTATCCTTCGTGATTCTATTAATGAAACGGGTCTGGAGATCGCGGGTTTGGCAACAGGTCTATATTGGTCTTATGCGATGACTAGTGAATCTGAAGCGAATCGAACCAAGGCAATCGACGTATGCAAAAAGCAACTGGAGCTGGCGGCTGCGCTAGGTGTAGATACAATTCTTGTCATCCCTGGCGCTGTTGGTGTGGATTTCATCGAGGGCTGTGAGGTTGTTGATTATGAAAAAGCTTATGATAGAGCGCTGGAAGCGATTAGTCATTTAGCCAAGGATGCTGAGCAAGCAGGCGTTTCTATAGGTCTTGAAAATGTGTGGAATAAATTCTTGCTGTCTCCGCTTGAATTACGTACTTTTATTGATACGGTCGGTTCGAGTTATGTAGGTTCCTATCTTGATGTTGGGAATATCGTGCATTCCGGTTATCCAGAGCAGTGGATACGGATTCTAGGCCATAGAATTAAAAAGGTGCATTTCAAGGATTACCGTCGGACGGCTGGTGGGCTTCACGGATTTGTTGATCTGCTCGCTGGGGATGTGGATTATCCAGCAGTCATGAAAGCGCTTGAAGACATTGGATACAACAATTATGTTACCGGTGAAATGATACCGTCATACACACATTATACGGAGCAAATTATTTTTAATACTTCTGCAGCTATGGATGTCATTCTCGGACGTACCACTTTCAAAGCTTAAAGTAAGGGGAAGGCGATGCTCAGCCTATAGCAATCATTGAGGCTGAGATACAATCCGCTGGGCTGGAAGGTGCTTGAATAGAGCTTGTTTAATTATTAATCATTTAGCTGGGGAGGTTTCACTATGTTGAAAATAGGTTTGATTGGCTTTGGATTTATGGGCCGGATGCATTTTGATAATTATGTTCGCTTAACGGAAGAGGGGCATCCCATCGCCCTTAAAGCCATCTGTGACTTGCGAATTGAGGAATTGAAAGAAGGTAAAGCGGACGGCAATATGAGTACCGCTCAAGAAGTGTATGATTTAACAGCTTACAGTCTCTATGATGATCTGGAGAAAATGATAGCGAATGAGGAACTGGATATGATCGATATTGCAGTTCCTACTTACCTGCATGCTGAAATGGCTTGTTCGCTGCTGGAACGAGGATATCATGTCTTTTGTGAGAAGCCGATGGCTAGAACTTCAGTAGAAGCGCAGAAAATGGTAGAAGCAGCGGAGCGCAGTGGAAAGAAATTGATGATCGGGCAGTGCCTTCGTTTTTGGCCAGGGTATGAATATTTGAAAGAAGTTGTGGAAACTGAGCAATTTGGTAAAGTGACAGAAGGATATTTCTACCGTGGTTCAGGGGCTCCTAAAGATTGGTTTCTGGATGAGAAGCTAAGCGGTGGATGCATTGTGGATATGCATATTCACGATACGGATATGATTAACTATCTGTTCGGCAGACCGGATAAAGTATCGACTTTGGGACGGAATGTTCTACCGGGAAGCGGATATGATATTGCTTCTACACACTATTATTATAAGGATGCAAAGGTGATCAATGCTCAGGTGGACTGGACGCTGGAGGGCGACTTTGGATTCTACATGGGGTATAGGGTTAACTTTGAGCGAGGAAATGTAGTATTTGATGGTAGTGGAGTCAAGGTGAATCCCAATGATGGAGCAGGCTTTACGGTGGAGCTTTCCCCGGATGCGGGCTACTACAGAGAGCTGGTCTATTTCTTGGATGCGATTATTCAAGATAAGCCTATTATCATTTGTACGCCTGAGAGTGCAGCAGAATCTTTGGAAATCATAGAGGCGGAAGTACAGTCAGCGAATGCCGAAGGGGAATGGATTGTACTTAACTAGCAGGATATAGAGTATGCATAGGCGTGACTGGAGGAAAGACCATTGTAGATGGTTTCTCCAGTCACGTCTTTTTGGCATGCATTCCCGCCTAACCTTTATTGCGCTGGAATTTCGTATTGTCCCTAGCATAGTGTGATACGGAGCCGTCATATCTTCTAAGGCGTACCTGTACATCGGAGAACTGTTCAACGATTCCTGAGGCTACCTCTGAATACATTCCATCAGGGTCAAGCTGTAGGGCAGTGATATAAGTTTGGGATAAAGCGGCTATAAAAAAATCAATATTTTTATTAAGTGTATGTGGCATGGTATTCCCTCCGGTGATATCTTCAACATGTATGAATATAAATAATCCTAAGGAACTATTTTACCACGATTTGCGGATGAATTTGAGGAGGAATTACTTGATTTTGGTCAAAAATATGCGAAATTTGGTTGTAATTGTATTAAAATCCGAAGATCATCCGAGGGCAGGTAGCGAAGTTGTTTCGCTGTCTGTCTTTTTTTTACTTTCTGGTTTGAAAAGAAACCTGCGGACGGATATGATTTGTGTAGTGAAAGGATGATCGCAAATGACTGAACAGCTACAAAGAGCCAAGGAGTTATACACACGATTTCTGGGTCATTTTTTAGATATGCATAAGGCAGGTTTGCTTAAGGAGTATAAGAGTTTTGAAATTCCTAGAGAACAAGAGATAGCATGGCTCAATGAAATGGCCTTGGCGTACGCCGAGCAGTTGTCGATCCGAGATTGGGATGCAATTACTGCACTAGACGCCTTATCGAGAAACTATCAAGACAGCTGGATTGTGGAGAAGGTATCTTCTTTTGCCTCGCGGAATATGATGAGTGCGGATAGTCTGGTTAGATTGATCTACGCAGAGAAACTGGTTGAAATTATTGGCTCTCATAAACAAGTGATCTCCAAAGAGCTGTTATTTGGAGCCTGCAAAGTTGCCGTACAAATCCTCGAAAATGTAATTTCACAGCCGATGGTCATTGACCCTGGACATGAGCTTAAGGGGCTTGGCCTTAAAGATAAGAGAGCTTTGAACAGTCGTGCAGAGCAAAGCTTAGAACAGGTGAAGGTGCTAATTAATTAACCGTTGGAGGGGAAATATGAGATTACTCGTAGCTCAACCTAAACACGAACCACATTTGGAGCATTTACTCAAAGAAATGAGCAGACAGGATTCTTTTGACGCGGTGTTGTATCCAGAAGGTTATGTAGCAGATGAAGCCAGTGTAAAGACCTTATGTGAAGTTGCCAAAACATATAAAAAGCTGATCATTACAGGATATAGGAACAGCAATAACAAGGATAGAGCGCTAATGATTCATCCTTCGGGGGACATCATTTTGGAACGAGCCAAATCGCCGATGGATGAACAGCTATATCGCCCGTCAGTTGCGGAAGCGGATGGCCTGAGTATTGGTTATTTGCTGTGTGTTGAGCTTCTGCAAGGATACGTTGGTTTGGAAGGACAGGCTGAGTCGTTAGATTTCATCGCACATCCGATTGGGGTAGGCATGTTCAGCGAAGAACAATTTAAATTATGGATCGGGGAAGCCACTAGGATCGCCGTGAAATATAATACGATGATTATTGGGACAAGCCATGCGGACGGATCTTACCGAAATTGTGGAATTTCGATTCCCATCTCTTATTGGATCGACTCTACCGGAGAACCTATTTATATTTCAAGTAATGATACGAGAAGTCGCATTATTAATCTTGATACTAGGCAGGTCGATGTTCTAGATTAGGGAATGGCCGAAGTTGACATACTGTTGTCAAATTGGGTGTGCTACGATTTCATAACAGATTAACCTCTGATGATTTATAGAAGAAAATGAGGGATACACAATGGCGGAACCTTTAAAAGCAATGTACAATGAACAATTTCTGCATGATTTTGGCGAAAAGATTCGCAGTGTACATAGTGTTTTCGACACTGATGCATTTGTAATTTCGGCTATGGCGGAACCTTGGGATGCGCTCGAACTGAAGGCAAGGATGCGGCGGATTACGGAGACACTGGGGAGTCATTTACAGCTTCCTTATGAGGAAGCACTGGCGATTTTATTTGCCATTACTGAGGATTGTGTGGGATTTCCATACTTGATCTTCCCAGATTTTGTAGAGGTGTTTGGTCAAGGGGCTGAGCATTGGGAGCTGTCTATGCAGGCGCTGGAAAGGTTCACACCGAAGTCTTCAGCAGAATTTGCGGTTAGACCGTTTCTCTTGCGTGAACCGGAGCGGATGATGGAGCAAATGTTGGTATGGTCGAAGCACCCCGATGAGCATGTGCGCCGGTTAGCAAGTGAGGGGTGTCGTCCTCGTCTTCCATGGGGACAGGCTCTTCCCATGTTTAAGCTAGATCCAGCCCCTGTGCTACCTGTACTTGAGCAGCTTAAGACGGATTCTTCCCTATATGTGCGCAAGAGCGTGGCTAACCATTTGAACGATATTGCGAAGGATCACCCGGAGGTGGTGCTTGAGACAGCTCGCCGCTGGATAGGTATAGATCCCCTCACAGACTGGATTGTGCGGCATGGTTGTCGTTCTTTAATCCGTAAAGCTAATCCGGAGATTATGGCTTTATTCGGATATGCGGAGCAAGCAGACGAAGCAACACCACTCATAACGAGTGCTTCTATAACGATTGATCTTACCCTATTGCGAATTGGAGAAAACTCTGAATTACAATACAAACTTCAAGTTTGTGAAGGAACTCCTGCCCGTGTTCGAATAGAATATGGCATCTATTTCGTCAAGGCTACAGGTCGAACCTCTCGTAAATCTTTCTTACTATCGGATAAAACAGTACCTGGGGGTACAATTCTGTCGGGCAAACGGACGCATCGCTGGGCGAATTTAACCACTCGTCGTCATTATCCCGGGGAACATAGGATTGTACTGTTGGTTAACGGGCGGGAAGTTGCAGATACATTGTTGAAACTTGAGGGGGATCAGTAAATGAAAAAAGAAGTATTGATTTTTATTTCTAATGGATATGCAGATTGGGAAGCTGGCTATATAAGTGCCGAACTAAACAAGCCAGAAAGTGAATACAAAGTTAAGACAGTTTCTTTAAATAGCGACAATGTACAATCTATGGGCGGATTTACTGTTATTCCAGACTATACTATAGATAGTTTACCCGCCCAGTTTGAAATGTTAATTTTAATTGGGGGTACAGGCTGGAAAGATAATTCAGCGATTACTCCAGTGATTGAAAGTTGTATACAGAATAGAACTCCTATAGCGGCTATATGTGACGCATCAACCTTTTTGGCAGAACATGGCTATTTAGATAAGATTCCTCACACTGGAAATTCATTAGATTACTTAAAAGAGTTCGCTCCTAATTATAAAGGACACGCAAATTTTTTAGAAAAACAGACCGTTTCGAGTGACGATATCATTACTGCTAATGGTACGGCTTCTTTGGAATTTACAAAAGAAGTCTTGAAGAAGTTAAAGGTTATGCCATTAGAACAAATCGATGGATGGTATAACTTTTTCAAAAATGGGTTTTATCAAGAATAATGAATTCATGAAAAAAGGTGTTCTCAGGTCTTATTGACTTGAGAGCACCTTTTTGCTTATTTTTTCACTTCAGTAACGCCCGTTACTTTTCCTTGATCCGAGGTATCAAAGGTGGATTGATACTTAGCATCTGTGAAGTAAACATTCCCTTCAACCGTTGCATTTACTAAACTGAAGCCATCTGCTTCTACGTATACATCACCAATAAATGTGCCGCCTTGAATACGAGCGTTTTTACTTTTGATCGTAAGTTTTGGTGCAGTTAGTTTAAAGGAGTTGGTGATATTGTGCTCTGCATCTTGTGTATAGAGAGCAATTTTGCGGGCAGGCTCATCTTTATTCGTGAATTGTCCGTCCAGCACGAGATCCTCGGTGAAGGTTAAATCTTTCAGTGTAGCGGCAATCCAAGTACCGTCCGCACTGATAGCCTTTTTAAAGGCCTCTTCATTATCCACTACCGACGCAGAGGTTACAGCATCAGTGGTGTTATTAGTGTTGCCAGCGTTATTGGTGTTACCAGGTGTAGTAGTGGCGGTAGGGGTAACATTGGCATTGTTATTGGTTGAGTTTCCGCATCCGACCAACAGCACAATTGCAAATACTGCGGCTACGCTTGCTATCTTTCTCATCTGTATAACCTCCCTAAGTAATTGTACTGATATCCTTCGAGCTTAATATAGACTGATTAGTTAGTATTAATGTGGTGTAAGCACAAACACTTACCGTCCTTGAGGTACGCTGAAGGCGTTTCTGCTTGTGGACACAATAATATTTACCGATCATTCTACAAATGGTAATATAGGCCTGGACATCTCTGGCGTATAGTATGACCTGGAAAATATGAATTATTCGAAGGAATTCACGAAAAATAACATTCTTCTTTTGATGAAGAAGCATTTTGGATTACAATAAGTTAAGGTGAAAAAGGGAGCTGTACTAATGGCTAAACAGAAGTATTATGTAGTATGGGAAGGCAAGCAGCCGGGAGTCTATAGCACATGGGCAGAATGCCAGGCGCAGACGGATCACTATACCGGAGCCAAATATAAATCGTATGAATCTAAAGCGGCGGCAGATGCGGCTTACACAGCGGGCTGGAAAGGTAATTGGGGAACAGGGTCATCAGCATCCGGTGCGGCTAAGTCTAAGGGGACAAGTTCTTTTAAACGAAGCGCTACAGTGGAGACCTCAGCGGAGATCGATTACAACAGCATTTCTGTGGATGTTGGAACTCGTGGTAATCCGGGTCCAGTCGAATATAAGGGTGTGGATACGCAAACCGGAGATATTATCTTCTCTTGTGGGCCGATCAGGAAGGGTACTAATAATCTAGGTGAGTTTTTAGCGATTGTGCATGCCTTGGCGCTCCTGAAGAAAGAGGGAAGTAATAAGACAGTCTACAGCGACTCTGTGAATGCAATGAAGTGGGTAAAGCAGAAGAAAGTAGCGACAACCTTGCCACGCGATGCTTCAACAGAGGAAATATGGGTACTTATTGATCGGGCAGAACGTTGGTTGCAAACCAATACATATGACAATAAAGTGCTTAAGTGGCAAACTAAAGAGTGGGGCGAAATTAAAGCAGATTATGGTCGGAAATAGTTGCAGTAAGGTTCTGGGTTTCGGCTAGAGGAGGAGAATTGGGGATGTTCGGCAACGATTGGGATGAGATATTACAAGATGAAATGCAAAAGCCCTATTTTCTGGAGCTGATGGCTAATTTGGAAAGTGAATATAAGGAACATACAGTCTATCCGCCAAAAGAATTACTGTTCACGGCGTTAAAGCATACACCTTTTAGTGAGACAAGGGTTGTTATTTTGGGACAGGACCCATACCATGGAGCGGGACAAGCACACGGTTTGAGCTTCTCGGTAAATCCGGGGGTGCGTATACCGCCTTCACTGCGTAATATTTATACGGAGATATCGGAGGATATGGGTGTACCAATTCCAAACCACGGATCCTTACTGCGATGGGCGGAACAGGGAGTGCTTATGCTCAACTCGGTACTAACGGTACGTGAGGGAGAGCCGAATTCTCATAAAGGTCTAGGGTGGGAGACATTCACAGACACCATAATGAAGAAGTTAAATGAAAGAACTACGCCGATGGTGTTTATTTTATGGGGAAGTCATTCACAGAAAAAAGGTGCCTTCATAGACCAAAGTCGTCATAAGGTTATTCAGTCCCCACATCCGAGTCCGCTCTCGTCGTATCGTGGATTCTTTGGTAGCCGTCCTTTTTCGAAGGTCAATCAGTTTTTGGAGTCGAAGGGAATGAAAGGAATCGATTGGTTCATTTCGGACTTATAACTAATGGGATGTTGGGAAGGGGGAGGGAGCAATGAAGCATTGGGTTGGTAAACCGGTTATCATGTACTGCGGGGACGAACCTTACACGATCATGAAAGGCATTCTTCGCAAATGGGATCTTTCCGCTTCTGTAGCGGTCATCGGTCATCAGGAAATTGCTGTGCCATTTCGGGATATTGTGGTCATTAAAGCTTTGGCTCCTAGAGAAAGAGCACTGCCTCCAGTCTTGCATTCTGTGGGTTATGTGATGAGGGAACGGCAGCAATTCGATAATGCAGTATATTTTAAATCGGCTGTAAGTGTTTGGAAAGAAGATCGGCTGATTGCTCTGAATACGACCATCATTTCGCATACCAAAGGTTCAGTTACACTTCAGGATGGACAGAACCTTATGAAAGGCAATCACATATTTGTAGTTCGTTCTTTGCGAGGTTAATTTCAGTAATCCTATAATGAAGCACGAAAAGGTACATCTCTAATTGGAGACGTACCTTTTTTTATTTATGGAACCTCATTCAGTTCGTAAGTGCTATAGATTCTCATGCTTGAGAGGCTCAGCCTCTTCCTCTCGATCTGCAACAATAATCTCATACACTCGTAAAAAAATAATTTTGGCAATCATATAGACGGGCAGCGCAATAAGCACACCAATAATACCGTAGAAATCCCCACCTATAAGAACAAGAAGGACCGTGGTCAGTGGATGCACATCTAATGATTTGCCGTAAATGATCGGTGAGAGTACATTATCTTGGATTTGCTGTGCAATGAATATGACGACCAGCGACCATATTGCCATCGTGGGTGATTCAATGAATCCAACAATAACTACTGGTACTCCCGCAAGGAAAGAACCCACATAAGGAATGAAATTGAGCGGTACCGAAATTACTGCGAGCAGCAGTGAATAAGGCAATCCGATGATAAGGAAACCGATATACAACATAATACCGAGTACGACGTTTAGCACCACACGTGTGACGATGAAACTGCTCAGTGCACTGTCGATATCCCCGAACATTTCTTTGCCTTCTTTACGGTACTTTCTAGGGATTAAGCCCTGTAGTTTTGGTGACAGCTTATAATCATCTTTTAGCATGTAATACAAAATGATGGGCAAGGTAGCGATTAGAATAACAATGCTGGAAACTACGCCGATCAAATTGGACATCGAATTGGTCACCCAAGTAATAGCCTCGCTAAGATATTCTGATATACGGGCAGCTATGTCGGAGTCCCCTTGGAAAAAGCGTGAGAGTGTCGGATTATCCCTTAATGCATTGAACTGATCCTGTATTCCCTGAACAAGGTAAGGCGTGTTGTCAATAAAGTTCTGAATTTGTTCTTGCAGTGTCGGCCAGACTAGAACCCAGAAGAGAACAAACAATCCGGCAAACAAGAAATAAATGAGCAGGATGGAGAATGCCCGGTTTAATTTTCTTTTCTCAAGAACTCTTACTAACGGTCGTAATAAGTAGTACATGAAACCTGATAGTACCATGGGAACGAGTAATAATCTGATAATGGCAGCCAGTGGTGCGAATAGAAACATTACTTTGGAGCCCAAGTACAAAATAAGTAAAAAAGCGATAATAGCAAGACTTGTCCGAAAATACTTCTGTTGTTGCAATAGGAACATCCCCCAAGTTCAAAATATAATCTATGTAGTTTAATAACCCTAATTCACATGACTTGATTCAAAAAAATGGATTACTCTCCAATAGGTAGTTCTTGGCATATCCGTGGAAGATGACCCTATGACTGAGGCTACGCCAAGTAAGTTGTTCACAACACGTAACCATAACATCATCATATAAATCGCTCGGGGGCTTTGTGGATCATCTTAACTTCCGTCTAGAAGGTTTCTTCGTGGAAAGGGTGAATATTTCTGGTACTTCAACCGCGCCTCCGGTTTCCTTCGTAACTTGTCTTGCCTTGACGAGAGATAAAAAAGCAAAAAATTCCCCTAAAGTGGCTAGTGCGGCAGCAATGATTTCATAATCTTCAGCACTTAATTCTGTTGTTTCCTCACTATTACCGTTCCCGTTGTTATTTCCATTACTATTTCCGTTACTCTTAGCATTGCTGTTACCGCCCATTTTTTTGTTATTTCTTCCGTTGGCCATTTCTGATCACCCGCTTTTTCCTATATGTAGTATTAATATGTTTTAAACATCAGTGAGGAGATAGGCAATTGGTATGTAATTTTCTTACGGGCTTGTTTCACCTTGAGCAAAGCATGAAATCAATCCATTTATTACATTTTGCCAGAGTATCATTTTTAATGTTAAAGCGCTTTACAGATGATGAAAACGCTGTTAAAATCATAAACGAGCACAAATGATCAATAACAGTCATATATAATCAAATAATGGTCATAGATCTCCAAAGATAAGCGCATTTAATAAATGGGATAGCACTGTAACTTAAAGGAGCGAACCACGATGTTGTTTGAGGAAGAGAGAAAACAAAGAATCGTGCTTTTTGTGGAAAAGAATTCAAGAGCTTCGGTACAGGAGTTAAGTCAGGAACTGGGCGTGTCTGAGTCTACTGTGCGCCGTGACCTGAAAGAGCTTGAAGAAGCCAAGTTGCTGAAGCGAACGCACGGCGGGGCAGTATCCTTGCAGAGTGTTAACTTTGAGGCGACTTATCCAGATAAGGAAGATCGATTGTTGGATGAGAAGCAGAGGATAGCACGCAAGGCCGTAGAGATGATTCAGGAAGGCGATGCTATTCTGCTGGATGCTGGAACCACAACGCTACAGATTGCCAAAGAGCTGAGGGCTTTTTCTAATATCAAAGTCATTACGAATTCGATTATGGCGCTTAATGAACTGCGGGATTGTCGCAATATAGAAGTCTCGATTACAGGCGGAATGTTGCGGCCGGATACATTGGCTTTTGTAGGACCGATGACAGAGCGCTCTTTAGAGATGGTAAGAGTGGATAAAACCTTTCTTGCAACCAACGGATTAGACTTACGAGAAGGAATTACTACACCTAATATGCTTGAAGCAGCAACCAAACGTAAGATGATCTCGGTTGCGAAGCAAGTAATTCTTCTGGCTGATCATAGCAAGCTCGGTCAAGTATCCTTCTGTAAGGTTGCCGACGTGACGGAAATGGATCACTGCATTATTGATTCTGGTGCGTCTGAAAAGTTCATCCGTGAGATTACGCAAATGGGCGTAGACTACTCACTGGTATGACCTTAGGTGTAGGATGTTCTACGGTTAGAAAATGTCTTAATTTGAGTGGTATGGAATCATTGTAAGATCGTTTGGAGAAATTACATTTGCCGCATGTTAGCCGGTAATCTATGGCTTAGAAAACCAAAATAATTGAGGGATAATTATGATCTATACAGTAACGCTTAATCCTTCCATCGATTACATCGTGGAAGTTGAAGATTTGAGACTAGGTGGCTTGAACCGGATGAAACGTGATTTGAAGCTTCCTGGAGGTAAAGGGATCAACGTATCACGCGTGTTAAATCAGCTTGAGGTTCAGAATAAAGCTATAGGCTTCCTTGGTGGATTCACTGGAAGATACATTGAGGAATGGTTGCGGAAAGAGTCGATTTCAAGTGATTTCGTATTTGTTTCTGATGATACCCGAATTAATATCAAGCTTAAGCATGGAGAGGAAACGGAGATTAATGGTGCAGGGCCCATTATCCTAGATACGGAGGCAGAGACATTATTACAGAAGTTGGCTGTTCTGAATGCAGGCGATGTTGTGATATTGTCCGGAAGTGTTCCTCCTTCACTGGGTGCTGATTTCTATGACAAGTTGATATCCGTATGCAAGCAAAGAGGGGCCGAATTTGTCATTGATACTACAGGTTCAGCGCTGAAAAAGGCACTCCCTTATCAGCCGTTGCTCGTTAAGCCTAATCATCATGAGCTTGCAGAGCTATTCGGCGTTACGATACAGACTAAGGAAGAAATTATAACTTATGGTCGCAAGCTGCTCGAAGCTGGCGCGAAGCATGTGTTAGTTTCAATGGCTGGTGAAGGTGCCTTGTTCATTACGGAACAGGGGGTATACCACGCCAATGCTCCAAAAGGAGCAGTAAAGAATTCTGTAGGTGCAGGCGATTCTATGATCGCTGGATTCGTTGGCACATTTTCTTTGACTGGAGATTTAATGGAAGCTTTCCGTGCAGGTGTTGCCTCAGGCAGCGCAACAGCTTTCTCTGATGACCTGGCAGATAGAGCATTCATTGAGCAGCTGAGACCGCTGATCGACATCTCAGAAGTGTAAGCTAACAGCATTCAAAGTACTCAAGGGAGTTGGAAGATATGAGAATTACAGATTTGATGATAAAAGAAACAATGATTATGGATTTAAAAGCAACCACTAAAGAAGGTGCAATTGATGAATTGATCGCCAGTCTTGCCGCAAGTGGTCGTATCAATGATCCTGTTCTATTTAAAGAGATGATCCTGAAGCGCGAAGAGCAGTCCAGTACTGGGATTGGTGGCGGTATCGCAATGCCACATGCCAAGACTAAAGCGGTGAATGAAGCGACAGTTGTGTTTGCCAAAAGTGCGAAGGGCGTGGAATTCGAATCACTTGATGATGAGCCGGCTCGGATCTTTTTTATGATTGCCGCCCCAGAAGGAGCGGGCAACATGCATCTTCGTACATTGGCCTCGCTGTCCAGACTGTTGATCGATAGTGAATTCATTGAACAGCTGATGAATACCCGAACTCCAGATGAGGTATCCGCCCTGTTCGATGCGAAACAGGCGGAAGGGGAAGCCAAGGAGAAAGAGAGCGAAGCTGCTGAAGCTGTCAAGAAGTCAGAACCAGAAAAGCTAATCGTCGGCAACCCGGATTCCCAAGCATTCGTCGTAGCTGTTACTGCTTGTCCTACTGGAATTGCGCATACCTTTATGGCTGAAGATGCGCTCAAGAAGAAGGCTCTGGAAATGGGAGTTAATATCCGTGTAGAGACAAATGGTTCAGAAGGTGCCAAAAATGTCTTAACACCCGATGAGATTCGGCGTGCAAGTGGTGTAATTGTGGCAGCAGATAAACAAGTGGAAATGGCCCGTTTTGATGGTAAGCCAGTACTGCAAAGACCGGTTAGTGACGGTATTCGCAAATCGGAAGAGCTCATTCGCAAAGCAATGAATGGCGATGCACCGATTTATCATAATGAAGGTCGTAGTGGTAATGAAGGAGAGTCGAAAGAGAAATCCGGCAGTATCGGTAGTAAAATATACAAGGACTTGATGAACGGTATCTCTCACATGCTGCCGTTTGTAGTCGGTGGTGGTATTCTGCTGGCGATCTCCTTCCTGATTGAACAAGTCGGTGGAGAGAATCACCCTCTATTCCAGCTGCTGCAGACGATTGGTGGCGGTGATGGTGCCTTCCATTTCCTAATTCCGGTTCTTGCTGGATTTATTGCGATTAGTATTGGTGACCGTCCAGCCCTGATGCCAGGTATGGTTGGCGGTTACATGGCCTTGAATTCCAACGCTGGATTCCTCGGCGGTCTGGCTGCAGGTTTCTTGGCTGGTTATGTTGTTATCGGTCTGCGCAAACTGTTTGCAGGTCTGCCAAAAACGCTCGACGGATTAAAGCCGATTCTGTTATATCCGGTATTTGGTCTATTGATAACCGGTGGGTTGATGTATTACCTGTTCGATCCGATCTTTAGCTGGATGAACGTAGGACTCATTAATTGGCTTAACGATCTTGGAACCGTTAATGCAGTAATTCTGGGTCTCGTTCTCGGTGGAATGATGGCTATTGATATGGGAGGTCCTTTCAATAAAGCGGCCTACACTTTTGCCATCGGGGTATTCACTACCAGTGGAAATACTAACGGATTCATGATGGCGGCTGTAATGGCAGGCGGTATGGTTCCTCCACTTGCAATAGCGCTTGCTACTACTTTCTTTAAGAACAAATTTACAGAATCAGAACGTAAGTCAGGGTTAACAAACTATGTATTGGGCTTATCGTTCATTACAGAAGGGGCGATTCCATTCGCCGCTGCCGATCCACTGCGTGTCCTGACTTCTTGTATCCTAGGTTCAGCCGTAGCAGGTGGTCTCACTCAGTTTTGGAATATCAACGTTCCAGCACCGCATGGTGGGATCTTTGTAGCCGCGCTTTCGAGTCATGCGTTGTTGTTCCTTTTGGCCGTTCTGATCGGATCTGTTATTTCCGGATTAATGCTCGGATTATGGAAGAAACCTCTTGAGGCAAAGTAATAAAATAAATAATTTGAACTGCTGGGTGCCAGACGCTTCTTCTGGTGCTCGGCAGTTTTTTGAAATATAAGAATTTTTAAGTTTACGCTAAAAACTATCTTTCTATTTTTCGCAGAAACGATCAAATCGTCCCTAAAAGGAAGTCGAAGGCGTTTCTTCTTACCTGAACTTTGACCACGTATGCCCCTCAATCCTTGCGAGAATAATCTCCTTCATTGAGGTTTATTTTTGTATAATTGAAAATATATATAACAAGAGGGCAAAGGAGCGAGCGAGATGATACTGCACAAGGGGGAAGTCTTGTTCCGTCAAGGGGACAGCTGCGAATTCTTATATAAGGTGAAAAGTGGGCTGTTCAAGGTAACAAGGCTTCATGAGAATGGGAACATGGTGTTGTTCAACATCTTGTATCCTGGTGAGATGGTTCCCCATCATTCACTCATTTCGCCAAAGGAGGCGCATGGAACAGCGGTTGCGATGATGAAGAGCGAGGTGGAGGCAGTTCCTTCAGCGGAATGGTATCAACAGGTACGGGATGAGCCAGGTCGAGCGATGGAGATCGCTATCCTTCTTCAGGAGAAGGTACGGTTTATGCAGACTCGGCTAGATCACCTTACTGTTGGAACACCCGCAGAACGTATGGAGCTCTTAACCCGTTGGTTCAATGACTACTCTCATGGCGCAGCGCTAACAGAGCTTTTGACACAGGAAGAAATTGGACAATTGATCGGTGTGAGACGCGAAACAGTCAATCGTTTGTTGCGTACCGTGGAGTGATTCCTGCCTATTTTTATAACGAAGTGTTTAGAGTAGGGGATCTCCGTGGTATAATGTATTCAGAACTTATTAAATTACAGAAAGGATCAGGATACCATGTGTCCCCGAAGGACGATTCCCCAAAGGACGATTTGGAAACGTTATGATCTGTCTTATACTTAGCTTCCCTGTAGAAGGTGCGTGAACCGTTGTTACTCGACGAACCGCCTCTGCGAGGGGAAGGAGTATATATATGCGAAGGAGCAATACCTCCGGTTTTACCCGTCGTAGAGGTTGGTGGGACGTTTAGCCGCCATATACGATAAGGGGAGACCTGTATGAGGAACCACAATTACGAGTGAATGTACTGCTCCGGTTGACAGTCATTTTGTTTGGAACATTTTTGCTTGCATTTGCTTATTATCACATCAATTTTCAGAACCATTTGTCTGAGGGCGGATTCGTAGGATTATCGCTACTCGGCAAATATGTATTAGGAATTTCACCTTCAATTTCAACTCTGCTTCTAGACGTTCCAGTACTCTTGATTGCATGGATGTTCAAAGGGAAAACGTTCGTGTGTAACACCTTTGTTTCTGTAGGAGCTTTTACAATCTTTTACGGTCTCATGGAACGTTATTCCGGTTTGGTCATCAACTTGCAGGGCAACTTGGCATTAGCAGCCCTTTTGTCTGGCGTACTGACAGGTTTAGGCGCGGGAATTATTCTGCGAAGCGGCGGCGCAAGTGGTGGAGACGATATTTTGTCGCTGTTGATCAGTGAATGGAAGGGAATTAAAGTAGGTACAGTATTCATTATGTTGGATGTAGTCGTTCTGGCATTATCACTCTTTTATATGCCTGTTAGAGAAACGATGTATACGGTGATGGCGGTAGTTGTAGCTGGTTATGTGATCACCTTTACAACCTCTTTAGGTAAACCAAAGTTAGTGAAGGCGCCAAAGATTCAGTCTACGCTGCGTAAACCGCATGATGGTACGGTAATGTGAATAAGACTGTATAAACAGTTTATTTCGGGGATATACTATATTTAAGGTCAGCCAGAAATTTCTGGTTGACTTTTTTTTGTTGTATAAGTGACGTGATTTAAAGGGTTGTTAAAAGGGTTGTTAAAAGGGTTGAAGATCTCAGGGACGTTGCTTGGACGTTTCGCTCATAACAAAAGGTGGCGTACAGTGAAATCCTGTGCGCCACCTTTTAGTTAATTTAAGACTCTCTTGTGCTCGTCTTTGAATCGTGTAGAGACATTTGCGACCAGCTTGCCCTTTTATTTAGCCCACGGCATTCGTGATAGCTTCGCATTCGTCCGAGCAATGACCACTGTGCTGTGCTTCACAGTCCTCACAGCAAATATGCTGAAGGTGGCAAGCATCGTTGGCGCAGTTGATGAATTGGTCAGCTGGCTGACCGCAGTGATGGCAACGTCCGACAATGATATCCCCGTCGGTATGATTAATCTGTACGGAGATCCGCTCATCAAAGACATAACATTTTCCATCGAACAATTCGCCCTGTACCTCAGGGTCTTTACCATAAGTCACAATGCCGCCATCCAGCTGGTACACCTGCTGGAAGCCTTCCTTCATCATAAACCCGCTTAATTTCTCGCAGCGGATTCCGCCTGTACAGTAGGTCAGGATTGGTTTATCTTTTAGCTCGCTCATATTCTCGCGAATCCAGTCCGGGAATTCTTTGAAGCTGTCTACTTCAGGGCGGATGGAACCGCGGAAATGACCAAGATCGAATTCGTAGCCGGTACGACCATCCAGAATTACCACATCATCGCGCTGCATCATTTCATAGAAATCTTTAGGCGCCAGATGTTCTCCGGTGATCACGTTAGGGTCCAGTTCATCCTCGACCCGGAACGTCACGAGTTCCTTTTTATAACGAACGAAGATCTTTTTGAAGGCATGACCATCAGCCTCATCGATCTTGAAGACGATATCACTAAACAGCGGATTTGCGCGCAAATCCTTCATGTATTGCTCGGTTTGGGCAATCGTACCGGACAATGTCCCGTTAATGCCCTCATCTGAGATGAGAATGCGTCCCTTTACGTCAAGCTCTTTGCAGTAAGCCAAATGCTCCTGAGCGAATTGTTCTGCATCCGGCACTTTTACAAATTTATAGTATAGCAGAATTGCATATTCCGATTGTGGGTTCATTCTTTTCACCTTTATCATTAGAATTAGACTACTAAATAAACGTTTGAGTATAAAAAGTATTGTAACATATTATCAAGACTTGAAAAAGATACTCTTGAATCGGTAATGGTTAAAACTTGGATATTAGTAAGAAAAACAGCGCAATGAATATGTCTGAATCATCATACCTATGGGGGAAGTCTGCAAGTGGCGGCGCGAGTGGATGAGACGATATTTTACCGCTGCTGATCAGTGGATGTTGGAGTCAAAGTAGGTACTGTATTCATCCTGTTGGATGTAGTCGTTTTGTCGGCTGGTATAAACTGCATTTTTCGGGGATACTACGATTAAGGTCAGCCAGAATTTTGGTTGACTTTTTTTGCTGGATATAATCGAATAACATGGATAGTTATGATTGGCGAAACCGTGAATCACAACGCGCGTATTAATTTTCATTCGAAGAGTCACATGGTGACTTTAATAATAAGGAGGAAATGCGGGATGAGTGCTCACGAGATTGATTATGTCATTATGGGCGAGGAAATTCAGTGTGTGGAGGTGCAGCTTGACCCCGGAGAGAGTGTAATTGCCGAAGCTGGAAGCTTCATGATGATGGATCAGGAAATTACGATGGAGACGATCTTTGGTGATGGTAGTGGGGGGACGCGCGGAAGCGGACTGATGGGTAAGCTGATGGGTGCCGGCAAGCGTCTGTTGACAGGGGAAAGCTTGTTCATGACCGTATTCACACACAGCGGTTCTTATGGACGAAAAAGTGTCACCTTTGCTGCTCCATATCCAGGAAAAATCATCCCGCTCGATCTTCAGCAATACGCTGGAAAAGTGATCTGTCAAAAGGATTCATTCCTCTGTGCGGCGAAGGGCGTCTCGATCGGTATTGAATTTCAGCGCAAGCTGGGCACAGGCTTTTTTGGTGGAGAAGGCTTTATTATGCAAAAGCTGGAGGGCGACGGTCTTGCATTCGTACACTCTGGTGGTTACGTTATGGAACGCACACTGCAGCCGGGAGAGACGCTCAAGCTGGACACAGGTTGTCTTGTCGCTATGACGTCTTCCGTGGATTATAATATTGAGTTTGTAAAAGGTGTCAAAACCGCGCTATTCGGCGGCGAGGGCCTGTTCTTCGCCACACTGCGCGGACCCGGCAAGGTGTGGGTGCAGTCACTGCCGTTCAGCCGTATGGCTGACCGCATTCTGTCCGCAGCCGGTAACAGCGGACGCAAAGAAGAAGGCAGCGTACTTGGAGGACTCGGCAATCTGCTGGATGGCAGATAGGCTTGTGCGCGGTTGATGGGTAGAACATTCGAGGCACAGAATGAGCGGTTTTAGTGAGTGGCTTATTAGGGGGAGACAAGGGCAGAAATACCCCTTGTATTGTGCGTGTTGGCCCAAATGGAGTGAAAGAGGGGCAAAAATACCCTAGATTTCTGGGAATTGGCCCAAAAGGATCGAAAGAAGAGCAAAAATACCCTAGATTTCTGGGAATTGGCCCAAATGGAGCGAAAGAAGGGTAAAAATGCCCTTGATTTGCACGGATTGAGCGAATCCGGCCAAAAGAACGGTATAAATCCCGTAGAAATGGCCAGATCCAGTTCTAATTGCTTCAGCAAGACACTGGTTACTTTTGTTCGATGTGATATCAACATTCGACATTTGTATTATCGAATCTGTGATTTCCACCGCTACTGTATCTGTAACTAACTATATAGTGAGACCCGTGAATGATTATGTTCATTCACGGGTCTTTTTTAGAGGTTGGGCTTGGGATAGTTTAATTCATAACCATTATATATCTGCCTCACGTTACGCTTGGCGACTTGCCTCACATTACGCATGACGATCTGCCTAGCTTTACGCTGACGATCTATCGCACAATCCCCCTAACAATTTGACTAACCCTGTCCACGATGTATATATTATTTGGCAAACCCCTATATTGTTAAGGCTGTGACCGGAGGCATGATATGTTCAAAATATTTATTATAGAAGATGACCGTGGACTGGTGGCTCTGCTACAGGACTATTTACATAAGTTTGGATATGAAACACAGGCTGTGAATGATTTCGAGCGGGTTCGCACTCAGTTTGAGACGTTCGCTCCGCACCTGGTTCTATTAGATGTTAATTTGCCAAAATACGATGGGTATTATTGGTGCCGCCAGATTCGTGGGATTTCCACCTGCCCTATCCTTTTTATATCTGCCCGTGACGGCAAAATGGATCAGGTGATGGCGCTGGAGAACGGAGCTGACGATTATATTACGAAGCCTTTTGATTACGAAATTGCGATGGCCAAAATTAAAAGCCAGCTGCGACGCGCCTATGGTACCTATGCAGGAAGCAACAATGAGCGTACTCTTACCGTTGCCGGAATGGCACTGGATGTGGAGCGGCTAGTTCTTACTCGAGGAGAAGCCAAGGTGGATTTAAGTCACACGGAAGCCAAGATACTAGATGAGTTGATGCAAAAGTCGGGAACTATCGTTACCCGCGACAGACTGCTCGAAAAAATCTGGGATGATCAAGCCTTTGTGGATGAGAATACGCTTAATGTCTATGTCACCCGTGTGCGTAAAAAGCTTGCCGCTCTTGAGATTACGGACGGTCTACAAACCGTTCGAGGTCAAGGCTACCGCTTGATTCCGAATTGGGGGGATGAGGATTGAAGCTGTTTTTACGGGAGCAGATCTCTTTAATTGTTGTCTATCTAGCACAGCTCATCTTGATCACACTAGTATATCGGCTGGATGGGGGCAGTGGTGTGAGTGTTAGTCTGTACGCTGCACTTCTCAGCACTTGTCTGCTACTTGGCTACCTCGCTTATCGGTATATCAGCAATCGTACGTTCTATGAACGACTGGAGACTCTACCCTCCTCTCTAGATGAAGCTGGCGGTCCATCACAGGATTCTCCGCTTGCCGTGAGTTTACGAGGACTACTAGGGTCACAATTCCGCCTCTACAAAAATGATTTACACAGCTACCGCCACAAGCTGGAGGAACATATTCACTTTATTAATCAGTGGGTGCATGGAATGAAGACGCCATTGTCTGTCATCCATTTGATGATTCAAGATAAAGACGGACCGCCTTTTACGGCGATAGGTGATGAACTGGACCGTCTGAAAAAAGGACTGGACACTGTACTTTATACGGCTCGGCTAGATACTTTTGAGCATGATTTTTACGTGGAACGTTTGGATTTGGAAACTCTCGTACGTAGCGTGACCTCAGAGCAGAAACGTCTGTTCATACGTAATCGTATATTTCCTACTATTAATATAGATGAGCGAATCGCCGTAACCACAGATGAGAAATGGCTAAGTTTTGTGCTTACGCAAATTATTACGAATGCAATACGTTATACGACGGAAGTCGGCAAACATGTATATTTCCATGGGTACATACAAGAAGAAAAGAGAGCAGTACTGGAGATACGAGATGAAGGAGTTGGCATCCCAGCAGGTGATCTGCCGCGTGTGTTTGATCCTTATTTTACAGGTGTGAATGGACGAACCTTTCAAGAATCCACGGGGATGGGTCTATATCTTGTGAAACAGATCTGCGGAAAACTTGGTCACGAGGTGAGCATATGCTCAGAAGAAGGTAAGGGCACGACCGTGCGGATAGTGTTTAGGGAGTCCTACCTTACAAAAATGTAAGGTCATTGTAAGTTAGAGAAATGGCAGCCTGTGTATACACTTTGTATAATGAAGGCAATCCAGTCGAAAGAAGGAGAGGTAACACTTGCCCATTCTAGATGTTCATAATTTATCAAAAATATATGAGGGTAAAGTGTCCACTCAGGCATTGAATCATATCCGCTTTTCTGTTGAAAAGGGGGAGTTCGTTGGCATTATGGGACCTTCGGGGAGTGGGAAAACAACACTACTCAACACGATCGCCACCATCGACCAGCCGACCTCCGGTCAGATTCTGATCAACGGCCGAGATCCCAATCTGCTTAGCAGAAAAGAAAAAGCGCTCTTTCGCCGCCATGAGCTCGGTTTCGTCTTTCAGCATTTCAATCTACTGGATACGCTCACTGTAGAGGAGAATATTGTGCTTCCTCTCACGCTTGCTGGTGTCCATGTAACGGAAATGGAGAGTAGGTTGAAAGAAGTAGCAAGCATGCTGGACATTGAGCATTTGCTGCAAAAACGGACATACGAGATTTCAGGTGGACAAATGCAGCGGACTGCCATCGCCCGCGCGATGATTCATCGTCCTGCTCTGATTTTAGCAGATGAGCCTACAGGGAATCTGGATTCCAAAGCTTCAGGTGAAGTCATGAATATGCTGACAGAGGTAAATAAGGAAGAAGGGGCAACGGTGCTGATGGTCACACATGATGCAGTGGCCGCGAGCTTTTGTAACCGAGTCATCTTTATTAAAGACGGACGTTTCTATAGTGAAATGTACAGGGGGAGCAGTAGAGGCGCCTTCTTTCAAAGTATCATTGATATGTTGTCTCTGCTTGGGGGAACTAGCCATGACCTTTCGGCAATTCGCTTATAGGAATGTTACACGTAACAAGCGTAAATATGCGGCTTATTTTGTCGTCAGTGCTTTTTCAGTGATGATCTTTTTTGTGTGCGCATTGTTTATTTACCATCCGGATATTTCTAAGAGCTTGGTTTATAGTACAGCTGCTCATACAATGATGGCGGCAGAAGCCATTATTTATGTGTTTTGCTCCTTGTTCGTTCTTGTATCGGTCGGATCGTTCCTGCAGTCACGTAAGATGGAGTTTGGGATTTTATTGATGCATGGAATGACAAAGCGACAGCTGAACATGATGGTATTTTTGGAAAATATGATGATCGGTACCTCTGCCATCCTGACAGGTACTTTACTTGGGTTAATTCTGGGTAAGTTGTTTTTGATGATCGGATCTACTTTTCTAGGGATACCTCTTTTAACGTTTCATCTTCCATGGCAGGCGCTTGTACTAACGATATGTAGCTTTGCGCTGTTATTTATTCTAATCTCGCTAAGCACGTTCTTCTTTATTGGGAATGAATCACTGATGCGGCTGTTTCAGGGAGAACGAAAAGCAGAAGAGGAACCTAAAGTTTCCTTGGTGTTATCTTTACTGTCTGCTTTATTGCTGTTAACGGGCTATTTTATGGCAGCTACAGCACAAGCGGCTTCGGTTGAAAAGGTGATGTTCCCGGTCGTTATAATTACGGTTGCGGGTACCTATCTCTTTTATACTCAGCTCAGTATTTACACTGTTAAACTACTTAAGGCGATCCGGCGCCTGTATTGGAACCGCACGAATATCATTACTTTATCGGGCTTGTCTTACCGCTGGAAAGAGAATGCCCGAATGTTTTTTATGGTGACGATTGTATCCGCAGTATCTTTTACTTCAGTGGGAGTATTCGCATCGATCCATACGCTTTCCAGAGAGTTGAAATTGGACTATCCCGCAGCAGTTGGTTATGTAGCCAAAGGCAATCAATTGCAGGATCCTTTTGATCAGCATATGGACGAAATTAAGGAAGAGCTTACAACGCTCGGTTTACCCTATGAGACACTTAGTATTCCGATTAAATACGCAGAGGTGGAATCTCAAACCGGGCCAGATCGCACGTTAAGGCTTCCCTTGATTGCTTACAGTGATTATAAGCTTGCTCTGCTTCATGCTGGGTTTACGACGGATGAGCAGCCTCTAAGTGGAGATGAAGGATTGGTGATGATCGGTTCGCAACGAGACCGGAGTCTGCAAGCGGGTAGAGTAAAGCCGATATACACCTTGAAGCAAGGTCTTTCCATTCGAGAAATGGGTTATACCCAGCATGTTCCGATTGCCGAATATCTATTGCCGGAGCTGGATGGAAGGGATGGGGGAGATTTCAGTGGTGTTGTGATTAGCGATGAGCTTTACAAGGCTATTCATCCCGTACAGACCGATTTGTATACAGGATTTTACATGGATGACTTCCCGCGAACAGTAGGTATAGCGGCAGATCTTGCCCATAAAGGCAAACGGGCCTATGAAAGTAACTCGCCATACGCGATTGTTGTTAGCGGCACGCTGTTTGAAATACAGAGAACACTGTACAATACGATGCTGTTCGCTTCTTTATTGGTAGGTACTGTCTTTTTTATTGCAGCAGGCAGCTTCCTTTACTTCCGGTTGTATACAGATCTAGATCATGATCGTCATCAATATTCTACATTGTCCAAAATGGGACTTACAGATCAAGAGCTAAACCGAATTGTAACGATACAATTGTCGTTGTTGTTTTTTGTTCCGGTTGGGGTGGCCATTTTGCATAGTGTGTTTGCCTTTATTGCGCTTCAGCGGTTGTTTTACTTATCAATTGCTGTGGAGACCGGGGCGGTGTTATTGGGATATTTGGCTGTCCAGGGACTTTACTTCTTTTTTATTCGCAGCCGTTATTTACGCAACTTGAAGAAGAACTTGATCTGAATAATGGGGGTTACGAAATGCAAGCATGGATTACAGATTTTATGGAACAGTTTGGTTACTTTGGTATTTTCCTGATGCTCGCTTTTGAAAATATATTTCCACCGATTCCTTCCGAAGTGATCCTTCCTTTTGGCGGATTCATGACAACCACAACGAATTTGACCATTCCTGGTGTAATTATTGCTGCTACGCTTGGCTCACTGCTGGGTGCAGTGATTCTCTATTATATCGGTCGTTTGCTCGATGTAAATCGCTTGGAAAAGATCGTTGAACGCTGGGGCGGCCTGCTCCGGATCAGCAAAAAAGACATCCACAAGGCTGACGCTTGGTTTGACAAATATGGTTATTGGACCGTATTATTTTGTCGGATGGTTCCACTAGTGCGTAGTTTGATTTCGATCCCTGCAGGGATGTCAGGCATGAAATTTGGAGTGTTTATGATCTTCACAACGATTGGTACGCTGGGATGGAATTTACTGCTCGTGCTTATTGGTGCGGCTTTGGGTGAGTCCTGGGAAGACATCGCTATGTATATGGATATGTACTCCAACGTAGTGTACGTGCTTCTTGCAGGTGGAGTAGTGATCCTTGGGTATTTGTTCTTCCGCAAGCGCAGCCGGAAAATGAAAACCGAAGGTTGAACCGAGAAGGACTTATAGATAAAAGTTATGATTAAAAGGAGGAGAACAAATGGAGCTATTAACGATTATTAAAGCTATAATTTTGGGCATTGTTGAAGGATTAACTGAATTTGCTCCGGTATCCTCCACAGGTCATATGATTATTGTTGATGATATGTGGTTAAAATCGACAGAGTTATTTGGGCAATATACGGCCAATACGTTCAAAGTGGTTATACAGCTGGGGTCAATACTAGCAGTTGTAGTTATTTTTAGAAATAGGTTCATTGAATTGCTGGGCTTAAAGCGCTTCAGCCGCAAGCAGTTGGACCCTGTAACTGAGGAGCAACCACAACTTGAAAAAGGCGGCCACCTTAAGCTTACACAGGTGCTTGTAGGTTTAGTGCCAGCAGGCGTGCTGGGCGTTCTGTTTAATGATTATATTGACGAGCATTTATTCTCTACATCCACCGTGTTAATCGGTCTAGTAGTCGGTGCTGTATTAATGATTATTGCGGATCTATTCGGACCAAAGAAGATTCAAACGGAGAGTGTCGATCAGATTACATATAAGCAGGCGCTAGGTGTTGGTCTGGTCCAGTGCTTCTCCTTGTGGCCGGGATTTTCTCGTTCCGGGTCGACGATTTCTGGTGGTGTTCTTCTGGGTATGAGTCATCGTGCTGCTGCTGATTTCACGTTTATTATGGCTGTTCCAATCATGGCAGGCGCCAGTTTACTCTCACTGATGAAGAACTGGCAATATTTCACCATCGATGCCCTGCCGTTCTTCATTGCAGGCTTTATCAGTGCCTTTGTATTTGCACTATTATCGATGCGTTTCTTCTTGAAATTGATCAACCGGATTAAGCTTTTACCATTTGCTATATATCGCATAGTCCTTGCTGCAGTAGTATATTTCGTGTTTTTCTAAATCCGTTATAAGGAATCGATATAACAAAAGCCCCCGTAATCTATTGCAGATGACGGGGGCTTTCACGTATGATGACATCAGATTAAGACACTCACTTTATCCTTATAATTCTCGCATAAACGCCTACCGTCCGTATAAGGACACCGAAGGCATTTCAGCAATTAAATGATAAGAAAGTATAAGTTTCACAAAATACTTTCTTATCATTCTCGCATAAACGCTTACCGTCCTTAAAAAGGACGCCGAAGGCGTTTTAGCTTGAAAATAACGGAGACAGGTGCTTGCCGGAAATTAGTAATTCGGTAGGCTTAATAGGGAAATTCGGTATGAAGCCGATGCGGTCCCGCCACTGTAACGGAAGAGTCCATAGCAACATATGTCACTGGCAATTTACTACTGCTGGGAAGACTGCTTAGGATGCTGACACCGCTAGCCAGGAGACCTGCCTGTTTCAACAGCACTGCTTCACCTACGGAGGATAGGAAGGTGTTAGACGTTAACCATAGGTATATTATGGGCGTCTTTCCCTTTGACTTTTTTAGGGAAGGGCGCTCTTTTTTATAGGAATGCAAGTGATATCGAGTCCAAAATAAGAAGATGGAGAAGGGGAGCTGCAAAGTGACGAACAAAGTAAAAGTAAGCAATCTTGGCTATCCAAGAATCGGAAAAAACCGCGAGTGGAAGAAAACGTTGGAAGCCTTCTGGGCGGGAAAAATAAATGAGGAAGCGTTCCGTACTGAAATGACAGGAATTCAGCTTCAGCATTTGAAGACTCAGCAGGAGGCAGGAATTGATTTAATTCCGGTAAATGATTTTACGTTCTACGATCATGTGCTAGATACCGCTGTAATGTTCGGGATCGTACCTCCACGTTATGCGTATGATGGTGGCGATATTGGGCTTGATCTTTATTTTGCGATGGCTAGAGGAAATGCTGAGGCTACCGCTTGCGAGATGACTAAATGGTTCAATACGAACTATCATTACATCGTTCCAGAGATCGGTGCACAAACGCCGCGTCTGACCGAGAATAAGCCACTGGCAGCTTATCGTTTTGCCAAGTCCCAAGCGGGAATTGAGGGTAAGCCTGTGGTTTTAGGCCTTTATACATTCCTTAAGTTGTCAAAAGGTTTTGCATCTGCGGATATTGCGAAGATTGCTGCTCGGTTTCTTCCGGTTTACGTTCAGCTGTTGCAGGAACTGAAGCAAGAAGGAGTAAGCTGGGTACAAATTGATGAGCCAGCGATTGTTACAGGAATAAATGATTCAGAATTATCCTTACTTCACTCGATTTACACTGAAATTGCTGAATCCGTGCCTGGATTAAATATTATTCTGCAGACTTACTTTGAAGCTGCTGAACCGCTGGAGGCACTGTTCAAGCTTCCGGTACAAGGTTTAGGTCTTGATTTTGTCCATGATGGTGGGACGAACCTGGCATCGATTGAACGTCTTGGCTGGCCTGAGGATAAGTGGCTGGGAGCGGGTATTATTGACGGGCGCAACATCTGGCGCTCGGATCTGGATGCTAAGCTGCAGCTGATCGAAAAGCTGAGTGTACATGTGCCGCTTGATCGTCTTATTCTACAGCCTTCTTGCAGTTTACTACATGTTCCGGTTACTGTTCAGGGTGAGGTGAAGCTTAAGGCAACCGTCAAGGCCGCTTTAGCTTTTGCTGATGAGAAGCTTAGAGAGCTTGGCCTGCTTGCTGCAGCCTTAGAGGGTACAGCAGAAGCTGCTGCTGCGTTGACGGCCAGTCGTGAAGCCCTTACTGCCTTCCGTGCACTTCCTGAACGCGGTCGTAAGGATGTGGCCGAGCAAGTTCTCGGACTTACAGATTTACCAGACCAACGTAACCTACCTTTTGCTGAGCGCCTGAAGGTGCAACAGGAGAAGTGGCAGCTGCCACTTCTGCCAACGACAACAATCGGAAGCTTTCCACAGACCGTAGAAGTGCGCCAGGCAAGGTTGAAATGGCGTAAAGGCGTATGGAATCAAGAGCGTTACGACGGGTTCGTTCGTGAGCAGATTGCAGATGCAATCACCTTCCAAGAAAAGCTGGGTTTGGATGTACTCGTGCACGGTGAGTTCGAAAGAACCGATATGGTGGAGTTTTTCGGGGAGAAGCTGGATGGTTACTTATTTACTAGTAATGGCTGGGTTCAATCCTACGGATCACGCTGCGTTAAGCCACCGGTTATTTATGCGGATATAGCTTTTATCCAGCCTATGACTGTAAAAGAAAGCGTTTATGCTCAGTCGTTAACTTCCCTTCCTGTTAAAGGCATGTTGACTGGTCCTGTTACGATTCTCAATTGGTCTTTCGTACGTGATGATCTTAGTCGGGAAGCAGTAGCGAATCAAATTGCCTTAGCGCTCCGTCATGAAGTTAAAGCTTTGGAGGATGCAGGCATAGAGATGATTCAAGTAGACGAACCGGCTATCCGTGAAGGACTTCCTTTGAAGACGGAAGATCATGAGGCATACTTGAATTGGGCGGTGAAGTCGTTCCGTATCGCGACGAATCATGTGAAGGCTACGACACAAATTCATACCCACATGTGCTATAGCGAATTTAATGACATGATAGACTCCATTTCAGCGATGGATGCGGATGTTATCTCTATTGAGACTTCACGTAGCCATGGGGAACTGATCGTTAGCTTTGAGGAGCAGGCGTATGATAAAGGAATTGGTCTTGGTGTATATGATATCCATAGTCCACGGGTTCCTGCAGTAGAAGAGATGACAGCTAATATTGATCGTGCACTGCGGGTGCTTGATCCTGAACAATTCTGGATTAATCCGGATTGCGGTCTTAAGACACGTGGCTGGCAGGAGACGGAAGATGCACTTCGTAACATGGTAAAGGCTGCCGCTATTGCAAGAGAAAATGCAGGAGTTAGTGCTTCCAAATAACATAAGAGGTATACAATAAATCATAGCCGGGGAATTTCTCCCTGGCTTTTTATTTCAGCCACTTGATAATAATTCTCATTCTTGATAGAATGAGAAAAGAAAAGAAGGAACCGTGGAGGGTCCCTTCAAATCATCACCTTATTTGCTTTCGAAAGTCTTGCAATCTGTTTCTTCTGCACGTGTAGGTTCTTGGGAGCTGTGGAAAGCTACAAAGATAGAATCAGCACTGCATTTGTTCTCTTCTGCCCAGTGGGTGCAGGAGTTAACTTCGCAAATTACGTCTTTTGCCATGAGGGTTCACCTCCCCTTGTAGTGATAGACAGCATCATTAAAAAATCCTCTGTTCAGCAAGGTGGAGCTTGTCCGAACAGAACCATGCCGCGCCCTCATTCATTATGAATAGAGGGTATTTGGTGTTTTCTGTGTGGCTAGACGTGGTAATTGTACCAAATAAAGTGTATGTAAGCAAACGGGTTATTCAATAACAGAAATGTTTTATAACTATGCAAATCTTTATAAAAATATAATGAAAAATTCTACAAAATATTTATTGCTTTCAACTAAATGAGTCGCAGAAATGCGGCTTTTTTTCTGTTTAAAGAGCCTAATTCTAAAGAAATTGTTTCCAATTCCATTTTTAAGTGCAACCTTCCAAGTTTTGGAACGTCATAGTAAAGAGTGCGGAAGAGATCTGCTTAGAACAAGACATTCCGTAACGATATTATGATCCGTGCAAGCGGTATCTACTACATTTTTTGGAGGAATGAGAATGCGCAAATGGGGTCTGCATTACTTATGTTTATTAATTCTTGCGGTAATCTTGGCGGGTTGTGGCTCAGCGGATAGGAATTCAGCGGCAGATAGTTCGGCAAAACAAAATGGTAGTATGAGTAATGAGGCAGCAGTAGAGGTACAATCGCAAAACTCGATAGACTCATCTGCGGATCAGAGTACCGCGGCAGCGCCTGAGATAGAAGCAGGTGGCAGCGAGAATTTGGCTGTAAAGGGCTCCACACCAGAGAATACGAATCAAACAAGTGCAGGATTTACTGGTAGCGATGTAGTAGCGGGCTTGAACAAGAAGCTGATCTATAAAGCGAATCTTAATATGGAAGTAGAAGACTATGGAAAAGCTCAGACTGAAATACGTAATTTAGTAACCATGGCTAATGGATATATTATTGAATTTAACGAAAACATGTCGCAGTACGAGCAAGGCGGGACGTTTATCCTTAAGGTGCCTGCCTCCGGATTCTCACCTTTTCTGAATAAATTAGAACAAGTAAAACACGAATCTCTACAGCGCAGCATTCAAGGTCAGGATGTCTCTGAAGAGTATGTTGATCTGGAGTCGCGTTTGAAGGCGAAGCAGCTAATGGAAGCACAATATACAGAGTTTATGAAAAAAGCGACGAAATCTACTGATCTGGTCGCCTTCGCGAACGAGCTTGGTTCGATTCAAGAAAGCATTGAGCAGATTAAAGGTAGAATGCGTTATATCAATCAGAATGTATCCTTCTCTACGGTAGAACTGAGAGTGTATCAGACAGATGAAAGTATTGCTGTGAAGGAGAAGGAGGAGCAAGGGCCGTTACTGGAACGTGCTTCAGATGCTCTTAAAGGAAGCTTAAATGCGTTATCTGTTATGTTTCAGTGGATTGTCGTTATCCTTGCAGGAGCGTTACCGATACTCATTGGAGCAGCTATAATATTAGCTATTGTTTTAGTTTCCCGTAAAAATATATACGAGCGTCGGGGGCAGCAGGCCCAGCGGATTCGTCAGCGAAATAAAGAACTGAACAGTGAGCAAGTTATCCCTGCGGCAACAGAGCCTAAGGAGGCAGTTTCAGAGGATGATTCGAAGGCTATTAAGGACTCAGAGGACTCAAAGAAAGAATAGCCCTACAAGCATAAACGCCCTCGGCGTCTTTATAAAGACGGTAAGCGTTTAAGCGAGAAATATAAGAATAATGTATAACGTGAAACTTATACTTTCTTATATTTTAAGAGAAAAAAACGGTTGTCATCCTAAAAAGGACGACAACCGTTTCTTTATGTGCTGAGGATTGATGTTTAGGCAGGCTGGAAGAGTATGCGATACTCCCCATATCCTTCCTTCTCCAAATCCTCTTTAGGAATAAAACGTAGCGCCGCTGAATTTATGCAATAGCGCAAGCCGTTTTCTCCAGGACCATCGTCAAAGACATGGCCTAGATGGGAATCCGCTACTTTGCTGCGCACTTCAGTGCGGACCATCAAATGACTGAGATCGGTCTTTTCTTTCACAGCGTAGTCCCGGATGGGACGAGTAAAGCTTGGCCAGCCGCAACCGGAATCGTATTTATCCTGCGAGCTGAATAACGGTTCGCCAGATACGATGTCTACATAAATACCATCTCCATGGTGATCCCAAAAATCATTCCGGAAAGGAGATTCTGTTGCACTGTTCTGAGTGACTTCATATTGAAGAGGGGTTAGACGTTCTTTCAAACTTTGTTTGTCCTCTTTATGTGTCCAGTGGGTTTCGATAAAATCCTCTCGGCCAGAACCTTTACGATAACGTTTGTAGTGTCCTGGATTCTTATGATGGTAGCCTTGATGATATTCTTCGGCAGGATAGAAGGTGGTTGCAGGGAGAATCGGGGTTACAATCGGACTAGAGAAAGGGCCGCTTGCTTGCAGAGCTGTCTTGGAAGCTTCCGCTTGTTCTTTTTGTTCCTCCGAATGGGTAAAGATTGCTGTTCCGTAAGAAGTCCCGCGATCATGAAATTGTCCACCTGCGTCGGTAGGGTCAATTTGCTGCCAGAACAGCTCAAGTAACTTGCTATAAGGGAAAATATCTGGGTTGAACGTAATTTGTACAGCTTCAACATGTCCTGTTGTTTCAGAACAAACCTCTTCATAGGTTGGGTTCACTGTATGACCGCCGGTATAGCCAGAGATGACACTAATGATACCTGGCAATTCTTCGAACGGCGAGACCATGCACCAGAAGCATCCACCTGCAAAGGTTGCTTTTTCCGTCTTGGTATTTATATGGTTAGTCTGATGTTCACTCATTGATATCCCTCCATTCACATAATGCAATTAAATAGATCACAATTTAATTATAAAGCAAATACTAACTGCCTGCCAGTTTGTAATCGATAAGTTCTTTCGCTATCGGCTGTTCTTCGCTTCTTGAGAGCGCGGACGCAAGCTCAGTCCAGCGATAATTAGCACAGCGGTATAGGCGATGATGGCAATAACCGCACTTACAGGGTCCTGAAACAGATGATCCCCAAGGAAAGCGTATAATGCAATTCCCGGTATTTTTCCTATGCCGGAAGCTGCAATATAGCTCCAAAAAGGCAGACCGGCAGCTCCAGCGTAGATGTTAACCACTGTTTGGGGAATGATTGGCATGAGTCGTGCTAGGACAATCGAAGCGAAAGGTCGCCGCTCAATGCCTACTGTGAACTTTTCGAGTGCGGGAATGGAGGCTAAATAAGCTCTCGCTTGGCTTTGAAACAAGTACTTCACAACACCAAAAAGGATTGCGGCAGCCAAGTTAGTAGCTAGCCAGCAAATCAAGGCTCCCACTAAACTTCCGTATGCATAACCGAAGAATCCGATGACAGCTTTATAAGGGACAACTGGAAACAGGGCCAGTAAAGTTGCAATCCCTGTAGAACTGAAAAGATTATGATCCTCTTTCATCCAGCTTAGGATGTCATATCTGTAGATAAACGCAAGGATTGTACCCGAAACATAAAGAACAATCGAGAACCATTTCTTCATAGATAATATGCCCCTTCTTCCACTCATTCATCTCATCATACGGGATATGAAGTAAATATTGAAGCAAAGATCAATTGTCAGCGAATGAGAAGCAGGTATAATAGCATTTGTAGAGAACAAAGAGAAAAGAACGATATATTGAAGTGTTAAGAGGGGGATGGATCAGTGATTGTACCTGAACGTAAAAGAGTCGCCATAATAGGCATCGGCAATATAGCCCGCAAAGTATATTTACCACTGCTCTCTCAGCATGATTATGCCGAGGTAGTTGGTGTTCTTAGTCATTCACCGACAACGGTGGAGCAGGCCGTTCATACCTACCGTTTTCCTAAAGGGACGACGAATCTGGAAGAGCTGTTATCTTGGGATCCGGATGCAGTATTTGTACATAGCCCAACAACTACTCATTATGATATAGTAACAAAATGTCTCGAACGTGGGATTTCGGTATATGTAGATAAACCACTTTCCTATGATCTAGAAGAGTCCAGAAGGATGGCAGAGCTAGCACAAGATAAGGGGCTTTTGCTAGGAGTGGGCTTTAATCGCCGTTTTGCCCCAATGTATGTCACCGCCAAGCAATGGCTTGAAGAAGTTGGCGGAATTAGCCATTGCAGTGCGATTAAACATCGAACGAAGCTACAGACAAGCAACAGCCGTGAAACCGTGTATGATGATCTTATCCATATGCTTGATTTGATGTTGTGGTTGTGTGGAGATCAGTATGAACTGCTTCGTAGTCATCTTCACTCTAGTGGAGAAGGTCGTCTTCTGCAGGCATCTGGAATGCTAGGCTGGAAAGATAGTGCAGTTGGGATGTACAGTATGGTCCGTGAAGCTGGTGTGGATTTGGAGAAGCTTGAGCTGCACGGAAATGGCAGATCGGTAGAAGTAGTGGATCTAGACAAGGCCATTCTTTTTGAAAAAGATACCTTACCGCATATTCAAGGCTTTGGAAGCTGGGATACTGTACTCGATAGAAGAGGTTTTAGTGGAGTGGTGAATAATTTTCTTAGCAACATAAATACACCGGAGCTATGCAGCATTGCTGCTTCAGCGGTACTGCCTAGTCATATGCTGGCGGCACAGCTTGCTGAATGAGGTCTCTGAGAAAGGAGAAGAATATATGGAGGATAACCGTAAATTAGTGGAGGAACAGATCATCGAAAGCTATAAGCGCGAAGAAGAGATGATGATTCTTGTATTTGCGCAGTGGTGTGTAAATAATGGACTCGATCCACATGCTCTATACTTGCAAGCTTATCCGCAGCAGGAAGGGAATGAAGCCTTGCGTCAGGCACTTGCCCTCACGGTTTCCGCGGAGGAAGCGGGGGACATTTCTGATGACACCGTTCTGGGTGTACTTTCGCTTTTTGGAAATGATGACTTGGCACAAATCGTAACTGAAGCGATTGCTCAAAGGGGATCTAAAGGACCAATGGGGGATTGACATTGGGGATATAATAATAGAGTCAGATGAACTTTTTTCGGTAAACGATGTTCATCATGGTTAAAATGTGTTAATATTATATATACTAACTAATAGTAAGTTTCGCTAGTGAGAGGTGAGAACAATGGAAGAACATCAATTTGCGATGTGTCCCAGATTTGAAACAGCCTTCTCTTTCTTAGGCAAACGTTGGAATGGACTTATTATTCAGACATTGATGAGTGGACCGAAGCGTTTTAAAGATATCTCCGGCCTCATTCCTTCAATGAGCGATAAGATGCTGTCCGAGCGGATGAAGGATTTGGAAGGTGAGGGTATCCTGGTTAGGCATGTATACCCAGAAACACCCGTACGTATTGAGTACGAATTAACAGACAAAGGCCGTGCGTTGCAGCCTGTTATGCAGCAGATTCAGTCTTGGGCTGAGAGCTGGGTAGACTAAAATTCACAGTAATGTTGTGGCCCTTTTTCCGGAATGGTGGAAAAGGGGCTTTTCAATTTCTAAATATTAGACAGTGACAGTTTTGTTCCAATCCTTTATGCTTGAAAAAAACTTGCACAGTTTAAAAATAATTGTAATATAATAGAAAAACATTGTATGATCCTTGAATGGAAACGCTCGCGTATTGGTTTTTGCTCAAATCTACTCAGCTGGAGTACAGGCATAGCAGAACTATTAGGAGGCGAGGGAGATGAAGACGAAGACGACCCTGTTTTCCCGGGAAATAACGTATGGAAAAAAGGATGTTGCTGAGCTAGAGAATGCTTCTATCAAAGTACAGCTCATCTATGACAAGACGTTGTTCATGCTGCATAGCCATCTTCCTGATTCCTTATGGGATGCGTGGATTGGCGTGCCTTACAGCATTATCTCTTCACTCTACAAAGGAAACAATGATAGTGGGACTATTTTTCAAAAATGGATTCAAAGTCCGACCGGCTGGAAGTGTATTGGTTGTGAACGGCACTGTCTGGAGTCCACGGAACCTCCACAAGATGTAAATGCGGCGAATCATGGGCGACAATATAAGTTTCATAACGGCATTCGCCAGAGTATGGTGCTTCAAGCTTTAATTTGGTCCATGTACGAGAATACCGTATTATTCAAACCCTTTTTAGGCGACGAGCCTTTTTTTGACGATGATGATTTGCATACGATATCCTCTTATTTCGTTCCAACTTATCTTAATGAGTTCCACCTTATTGAGCGGTCTAAGCCATGTAAAGAATACAAAGATCAGAATATACGAGTCTTTCAGGAATGGATTTCCGCACCTGATCTTGTCCTTAAATGGAATGGTGGCTTGACGGAAGGCAGATGGATGACCGGTGTTTATATGGATCACTCCCGTTTTGCCGGATTGGGACCTTATTTGAAGGATTCAAAGGGACAGCGGACGTATATGCAGGCTTATGTGCAATAAAGTGAGTTGAAAAAGCACCTTTGTAGGCAAAGGTGCTTTTTTGCGTTTACTTTGCATGTACATCAATCTCCAATTTCGTTCAAAAATAAGATACAATTTCCGTGCGTACAATCACAAGTCAATGTTCCTTTCAGGGTTAAGGTGAAGAAGTGGATAAGAGTTATTCAGAACCTAATCCCATAACCCAAGGAGGAGCTATAATGGAAACTAAACAACTTAATGATAGTATTTCGGATTCGAAGCAAGCACAATCGGTACAAGCTGGGTTTATCCCAGATGCACTAGTGAGGGATATTGTATTACAGTTCCCTAAAGCGGCAGATTATTTCAAAGCAAAACGGATTGATTTCTGTTGCGGTGGAGCTAAACCTCTTGCTGAAGCAGCTGCTGAGCGTGGTCTGGATCACGAGATAATCATCGGCGATCTAAACAAGCTGTTCGAAGAGTATCCAGTACCCCAAGAGGAAATCGCTTGGAATACTGCACCTTCAGAAGAGTTAATTGACCATATTATTAACAAACACCACCGTTATCTTCGTGAAGAGCTACCCCTCATTAGCCAAAATGTAACTAAGGTGTATCGAGTGCATGGCGGAGATTCTCCCCATTTGGTGGAGTTATATAACTTGTTCAACACACTTAAGGAAGATTTACTTACGCATACGGCTAAAGAAGAAGAAGATGAGTTTCCTAAGCTGTTGACATACGCTGCTAATCCTAGTGAAGAAGGCCTGACATCGCTTCGTGAGTCATTGTCTGAGCTGGAGAGTGAACATGATGGTGCGGGCGATATTTTGAGAAAAATACGTAGTATTACAGATGATTTCACTCCACCGGCGCATGCTTGCACGACCTATCGATTGACATATGCCCGGCTGGAAGAGCTGGAGAGTATGACTTTTGAACACGTACATTTGGAGAATAATATATTGTTCCCTAGGTTTCAGTGAAGATGAATATTGTTCTAAAGAGTCCCTTAGGGGGCTTTTTTTATAGGGAATTATAGAATGTAAAGAAATGCGGATAACTACGTTGAAAAAGGTAGAATAAATGATCGTGAAAAATAGGATGGATGGATGGATGGATGGCAGGCAGGCAGGCAGGCGGAAGGATTGCTTAAAAGCGGACTATGAGATAGGACCGAGTGAGCAGAAAGAGGGGGATAAATCCCCCAGAATATGTGAAATGACGCTGAATGAGCAAAAAGAAGGGGATAAATCCCCCAAAATATGTGAAATGAAGCTGAATGAGCAGAAAGAGGGGGATAAATCCCCCAGAATATGCGAAATGACGCCGAGTGAGCAGAAAGAGGGGGATAAATCCCCCAGAATATGCGAAATGACGCCGAACGAGCAGAAAGAGGGGGATAAATCCCCCAGAATATGCGAAATGACGCTGAATGAGCAAAAAGAGGGGGATAAATCCCCCAGAATATGCGAAATGACGCCGAACGAGTAAAAAGAGGGGGATAAATCCCCCAGAATATGCGAAATGAAGCTGAATGAGCAGAAAGAGGGGGATAAATCCCCCAGAATATGTGAAATGACGCTGAATGAGCAAAAAGAGGAAGATAATTAAAGATACTGAAAGTAAGCTTATTATTACTTATTTGAGAACATGGCTTGTTTAAGTTATCCTTAAAAAGACAGTATACATAACTTTACAAGCCTGAGACGCTATAGGGTCATTAGGCGGGACAAGGCGGTGCCAGGATGCCCATGCGATCTTTGTGGAAATTGATGCTAGGATTAGTCATTGTATTCATAATAGGTGGATGCTCTACTAACAATGACGGCAATAGTAATGCTAATAATGGTGTGGCAGGATCAGAGGGACCGACAATATCGATAAGGGTTGGAGATAATGAACTGCTTACTAAACCATCAGATAGGTTACTTAGTGGGAGTTATAGAAATGGAATATCGATCATGGAGCTACTGAAAGGTAGTAATGTTGCCACATTTGCTGAGGATAACTCAAGCATTGTTTCGGTAAAGAATTTTTCGCTAGAGGCGGGAATGGTTTGGGAGCTTCAGATGGGCGGTCAAATCATTGGGAATGCGGATTGGAATAATACTGTAGGGTATGATTCACAGCTAGTCTTCACCGCGAAGTCAAAGGACCATCAAGCACCACTTCAAACTGTAAGGCTGACCTTGAACGGTGGAAGTGTAGAAGTAGACTTGCATCATACGTATATTATGTTATTTAAAGAGGATTTAACTGTAAGAGATCTGCTCAAAAGCTGTAGTAGCGTACAGTTGGCCGATGACAATAAAAAGGTGCTTTCCGTCGACGATTATACTCCTCTTAGTAATGAAGAATGGAAGCTTAAGGTGAATGGAAAACAACTACTCGATGATGGAATGGATATGAAGCTCAGGGCTCAAGATGAATTGGAAATTTTATTGACTTTACGCTAAAAAATCGTACATTAAGCCAGATCAACGGTTGTTCAGAATCGTTAATCTGGCTTTTTATGTGGAAAAGATATGTAACAATTATCAGTACACTGAAGTGTGAAAATATTCACAATTAAAGTGACTGCAATCACAATGACGACTTGAATTTGAACCGTATAATTCCAATATGTAGAAGAGAAATTGATCAGGTATTCATAAGCTTGAGGAGGCACCTAACCATGACAACGATAAGAGAAAAACTAGTATTAGTCGGCAACGGTATGGCAGGCATAGGTACGATTGAGCAGATATTGAAGCTGGGTGGAGCTTATGACATCACGGTTTTTGGAAGTGAACCTCACCCCAATTACAATCGCATCATGTTGTCTTATGTTCTTGAAGGAAGTAAGACCCTTAATGATATCATCCTAAACGACTGGAATTGGTATGAAGACAATAGTATAACTCTACACACGGGAACAACGGTGACACGAATTGATGAAGGCTCGAAGCAAGTTGTTACGGATAACGGGATGATAGTGCCCTATGACAAAGTGATTATTGCGACAGGCTCGAATTCGTTTATTTTACCTGTACCTGGCAGTGATAAAGAGGGCGTTGTAGGATTCCGGGATATTTCAGACTGTGATGCGATGCTGGCAGCGGCCAAACAATACAGCAAAGCGGCTGTCATCGGCGGGGGTTTGCTTGGGCTGGAAGCGGCAAAAGGTCTTGTGAACCTAGGCATGGACGTAACCGTAGTTCATTTGATGGAAGATCTGATGGAGCGTCAGCTTGATCGGAATGCCTCCTCGATGCTGCAAGCTGAGCTTGAGCGTCAAGGTGTGAAATTTGCTATGGGCAAACAAACGATAGAATTGATCGGGGAACAGAGAGTAAGTGGATTGCGTTTTAGTGATGACAGTACGCTTGAGGCAGATTTTGTGGTAATGGCTGTTGGAATCAAACCGAACGTGACATTGGCAAAAGAAAGCGGAATCTCCGTAAATCGTGGGATCTTGGTGGATGATTATTTGCAAACTTCCATGCAGAATGTATATTCCATCGGTGAATGTGCCGAGCATCGCGGTATGTGTTACGGACTGGTGGCTCCACTATTTGAACAAGGCATGGTTCTAGCTAAACATTTATGTGGTAGTGATACCAAGCCTTATGAAGGTTCGATTGTTTCCACGAAGCTTAAAATATCTGGGGTGGATGTATTTTCTGCAGGTGAGTTTTTGGATTCTCCTGAACACACTGTGATCTCAAGCAAAGATGAATGGAAGAGAACTTATAAGAAAATTTTGCTCAAAAATAATGTGATTGTCGGTGCGGTCTTGTTCGGTGATGTGACGGAGTCCGCCAATTTGCAAAAGCTAGTAAAACAAGGCGCGATAATGACCGATGAGATTTATACGGAGGTTATGGGAACAGGCTGCTGCGGTGGCGGAGCTAAGAAGAGCACATCCGTAGAAGCAATGGCGGACGAAGAAATTGTCTGCGGCTGTAATGGTGTAACTAAAAAAGATATCGTGGATGCTGTCACTGAACATGGTTTTACTACTGTGGATGAGATCAAAGCATGCACTGGCGCTACTCGCTCTTGTGGTGGTTGTAAACCCGTAGTAGAACAAATCCTGCAATTTGTCTTAGGTGACAGTTTCCAGCAAGCTGCTAAACAAGGTATTTGTGGGTGCACAACGCTTAGCCGTGATGAAATTGTTGCTGAAATTACAGCTAAAGGTCTTAAGACAACAAAAGAGGTCATGAATGTACTTGGTTGGAAACAAGAGGAAGGCTGCTCCAAGTGTCGTCCGGCGATTAACTATTATCTAGGGATGATGAACCCTGATACCCATCAAGATGAGAAAGAATCCCGATTTGTAAATGAAAGAATGGGGGCCAATATTCAAAAAGACGGAACCTACACCGTGATACCACGCATGTATGGTGGGGTAACAACACCGGAGGATTTGAAGAAAATCGCCGATGTCTCCCTTAAATATGATGTGAAAGTTGTGAAAGTGACTGGTGGGCAACGCCTGGATCTGATTGGTGTGAAAAAAGAGGATCTGCCGAAAGTATGGGAAGAGCTCGATATGCCATCAGGTTATGGTTATGCCAAATCCCTGCGTACGGTTAAGACTTGTGTGGGCTCCCAGTTCTGCCGCTTTGGCACACAAGATTCGCTGGGAATGGGCGCGCTCATAGAACGTAAGTATGAACGTCTTGATTTTCCTGCCAAGTTTAAAATCGCTGTCAACGGCTGTCCACGTAACTGTGCGGAATCCTGCACGAAGGATATTGGCATCGTCGGTAATGATGGTGGTTGGGAAGTGTTTATCGGTGGTAACGGTGGGATCAAGCCACGGATCGCAGACTCCTTCTGCAAAATTAAGACCGATGAAGAGTTGATCGAAGTGTGCTCCGCTGTGATGCAATATTACCGGGAGACCGGCAATTATTTGGAGAGAACCTCCGAGTGGGTTGAGCGTTTGGGACTTGAGCAGATTCAAACGGTCATTCTGAACAATGAAGAGAACCGTAAAGAGCTGGCCGCACGGATTGACTTTGCTCTGACTCAGGTTACGGATCCTTGGAAAAAAATGCTTAATGACAGCAGCACTCGTACTGCGCTTTTTGAAGAAACAAGAGTCTAGCGGATATAACGCACACAGAAGGGGAGAGACCAATGAATAAGACAACACAAACTTATACAATAGGATCAGTACAGGATTTCCTGCTGCAGATTGGCCGTGTGGTGATTGCTGGAAATGTTGAACTAGCTGTGTTCCGTGCGTCTGACGGAGCCATCTATGCACTTGAGAATCGGAGCCCTCATCCAAAAGGGGGTCCGATTGCTGAAGGGATCGTTTCGGGTCACTTTCTTTATGATCCATTGTATGATTGGAAAATAGATCTTCGCACGGGTGAAGTTCAGGCACCGGATCAAGGTATCGTTGTGACTTATCCAGTTTCCCTTGTCGGAGACATTGTGACAGTGAGCTTGTAAACACCGAGCTTGTAGTAAAGGATGAAATAGAAAACGGTGGGGTGGAGTATTATGTTTACTCAAAGTGTGGAGAACATTGTTGAGGCGGCAGTCAGCAAGCGAGACCAAATGAATGAAAGTTTACCAAGATATTTTCTAGCAGCCCTTTTGGCAGGGGCATATGTAGGCATTGGGATTATCCTTATTTTCTCGCTGGGAGCACCTCTAGCGGCTGCCAAATCGCCTTTTCAACCCCTCATTATGGGTGCATCCTTCGGTATTGCCTTGACTCTTGTTGTGTTTGCAGGCTCAGAGCTGTTTACCGGAAATAATATGTTCTTTACGGTTAGTACACTTGCTGGTAGAACAAGTATCTGGGATACTGTCAAGAACTGGGTGCTTGTGTTTGTAGGGAATGTGGTAGGGGCAGTGATTTTAGCACTTTTGATTCGAGGAACTGGGCTATTCAGTGCGGCTCCCCCAGAGCATCTGATCTTTGCGGCTGCAGCCAAGAAAATGAGCCTTCCATTTTCAGAGCTATTTTTCCGTGGGATTCTATGTAACTGGCTGGTCTGTCTAGCGCTATGGATGGCCTCACGCGCCAAAAGTGAAACTGCCAAGCTGGTTCTAATCTGGTGGTGTTTATTTGCCTTTATTGCGAGTGGATATGAGCACAGTGTGGCTAATATGACGCTGCTGAGTGTTGCTGTGTTGCTCCCGAATCACCCGGACACCGTTACAATTGCCGGATGGATCCACAATATGATTCCTGTTACGTTAGGAAATATAATTGGCGGTGGCGTATTTGTCGGTATGGCCTACTGGATGATCTCTCCCGTGCGTGGTACTCAGACCAAGCGTTAAGAGTTTATTTATAGTTATAGGGCTGACCCCATTTCGGGTTCAGCTCTTTTTCTTCTTGTGGTATAAAAAAAGACGCCTATGTTAGGCGCCTTTGACCACTCTATTTTATAATGTGCAGAATAATGGGGTCATGTATGTTTCATTGAGGAGAATAGAGGGTACATTATTATGGAATTAAATTCGGCAGATCTCGTTTGGACACATTTCGCAGTGGCAAATTTCCTGCAGCATGCCAAGATCCTTGATGACAATCATACCGTTCTCGTACTCAACCGCGTCTTTTTTACGCAAGTCGCTCAACATCCGGTTCACACTCTCACGAGTAGCACCGATCATGTTGGACAGATCTGTATGCGTAATTTTTTTGTTGATGAGGATGTTCTCACCATCGCTGCTCTTCTCACCATAAGTATTACCAAGTCGAATGAGAGTGGAGCAAAGTGCGCCTGGTTTGCCATACATCATCAAATCACGGAATTTCGTTTGAGTTAGGCGGTGATGAATGCCCATCCATTTCATAAAGTCGATGGCAAAATCACAATGTTGGCAAATGAGAATTTCTAAATCCTTTTGCTCGATAACGCCAACTTCACTTTCTTCAATCACTTCTGCAGTAAAGCTGTGCTTGGTGCTGAAGAATGGATCCGCTTGACCTACCATATCGCCGGCTTGGTACATATAAAGAATAAGTTCTTTACCTTCATCCGTTGATTTAGTTAATTTCACACGTCCACGTTTGATATAAAACAATTTATCCGAGTAGTCGCCTTCCCAGAAAAGATGTGAACCCTCTGGAACAACGCGTTCTTTCATAGTAACAAGAAGTCTGTTGAAATTCTGTTCGGAGAAACAGTTTGTATTTCCGTGGGCTTCGATGACATTGTAATGTTCTTTTAGCATAATCGACATCCCCTTTATTCCCTCAGTTTTTCAGTAAATTTTAAATTAATTATACCTCTAAAATCTTCGATTTGGTTAAGAAAAACCATTTAAAAGTGTCGAATTTTCAACATTGTGATTATTTTCACTTCAAAAGTGCAAGATGTAATATGATTTTTAACTAAAAAGGAGTAAGAAGTTCTTTATATATCAGCAGTGGCAATCCATTATTCTCAAATAATGGGTCTGTCGCTGTTTTTTTTGTGCTAATTAGATTCTACATAGTATACTGCAAAAATTCATGATATAGAAATCCATTCGATTTCAATTCCGTATAAATGCACACATCTTCATTAAGGTCAGACATTGGCGCAACGGGTATGGAACGATATCCTGAGAATGGAGCAAAAACCAGGAGAAGGGGAAATCATACATGGCTAAAGTGGCTGACAAATATCTTAAGGTAGATCCTTGGGCAATTATTGAAGAGGGCTTTGATCCAGAACGAAATCGGACCTCGGAATCTATTTTTTCGCTGGGAAATGAGTATATGGGTGTGCGGGGGTATGCTGAGGAAGGTTACTCTGGGGATTCCCTGCAAGGCAGTTATTTCAACGGGCTAAATGAACAATTGGACATTGGCAATCATTATAAAGGGATTATTCGCTCGCTGAGATATATGGTGAATGCGGTGGACTGGCTGTATACACGGATCACTGTGAATGGTGAACAGCTGGATCTGGCAAAAAGTAAAATATCAGATTATGTGCGCAAACTGGATCTTCGTAGTGGGACCTATCGGCGGGAGCTAATCTGGCACCTAGATGATGGGAAAATTTTAAAAGTTGTCTTTACACGCCTGGTAAGTATGACGATGTCTCATCTGGGACTACAGCGGGTGGAATTTGAGCCCCTTAATTTCTCGGGCAGCGTGGACATTTGTGCAGGTCTTGATTTCAGCATTATTCATGAGGAACGCGGCGAATGTATGTGGAGTAGTCTCCGCAGTGGAGAACAAGGATCTACCACAGCTATCATGGCGAGAACAGTGAATACAGCTAACAAGCTATTCTCTAGCTTTTCGTTACAATCTTCACAGCCGCTTCAGCTTACGCGAGTTGAACATGATAAATTTATTGGACGAAGCTTTACTATGGATCTTGCTCAGGGAGAAGCGACCCATTTTACAAAGCTGGTTATCAACTGTTCGGATAGTGAATCTGCCCATACAGCTGAAGAGCTGTGGAGCAAAGGGTTAGCTCTTGCTGAAAGTGCAAGCCAACTGAGCGATACTCAAATATTCGCGGATCAGACGGCATATTGGAATGGTATCTGGGAGACAAGTGATATTCGGATCGAGGGCGATCCTGAGAATCAGCAGGGCATTCGTTTTTGCATTTTCCAGCTTTATCAGACTTATCATGGTGATCATTCAGGGTTCAATATCGGCGCTAAAGGATTGACGGGAGAAGTGTATCGTGGTTTGGCGTTCTGGGATACAGAGTCGTATTGCTTACCATTCTATATGTTTAATAATCCTAAGGCTGCACGGAGTTTACTGGACTTTAGATATAAGACATTACCTCAGGCTATGCAACGCGCTAAAGATGTGGATTGCGATGGCGCTTGCTACCCTATTGCTACAATAGACGGAACTGAAAGCTGTGATCTCTGGCAGCATTCGAATCTTCAGCTTCATGTAGGGACTGCTATTTCCTATGGTATCTGGCATTATGTCAAAAATACTGGGGATAAAGAATTCCTGTACAGTAAAGGCGCTGAAATGCTGATCCAGATCAGTAGATTCTATGCTACACGCGGTCAATGGGGTCAACAGAGTGGGAAATATGGATATTTTGGCGTAATGGGTCCTGATGAGTTCCAATTGATGGTCAATAATAACTGCTATATTAATTTGATGGCCCAAAAATCATTTGAATACACGCTAGACACCCTGAGTGAAATGAAAGAACAGGCACCGGAGGCATTTGCAATGGTTGCGGAAAAGACGGGGCTCCGTGACGAAGAGTTTACCGATTGGAAAAATAAAGCAGACCATATGAAGATTCCGGTTGACGAAGTGACTGGAGTATTTGAGGAGCATGATGGATTCTTCGATATGCCACATATTGATATTCATTCCATTCCTGTAACAGAGTTTCCGCTCTACTCGAACTGGTCGTATGATCGATTGTACCGTTATGACATGATTAAGCAACCGGATGTTCTCATGTTTATGTTCTTATATAATGGACAATTCTCTAAAGAAGCGAAGCTGGCTAACTATGAATATTACGAGTCTAGATGTATTCATGAGTCTTCACTTTCACCTTCGATCCATTCCATTCTGGCAAGCGAAATCGGCAAGCCAGAAGAAGCCTATTCGTTCTTTGAATTTGCGACAAGACTGGATTTAGACAATTACAACCGTAACACACGCGAAGGATTGCACACGACTTCGATTGCAGCCGCTTGGATGAATATTGTGTATGGCTTTGGAGGTATGCGTTCAGATGGGGATCGTTTGTCCTTCCAGCCTTCATTGCCGGAGCGCTGGAACGAGTATAGCTTTCAAGTGATGTATGAAGGGATATTACTACGTATTTTGGTCAACAAGACTTCAGTAACGCTCACCGCAATTCATGGGGGGAGCACTGATATTACAGTGTATGGGCAGTCAATTACGGTGGACGCATCCGGGACGACACTTCCGCTAGGTGAAGGGATGTTGGCTCGATGAGCTGGGCGGTTAGGGATAGCTGTTTTGACAAGCAATTGGTGACGACGAACGGGAACAAATATATGTTAGGCAATGGCTATATGGGATATCGCGGGACTCTTGAGGAATTCGGTAAAACTGAGTTAGTTGCCGTAACTTTAGCTGGTCTATATGACAAAGCGGGAGATAAGTGGAGAGAACCTGTCAATGCTCCAAATGGATTATGGACCAAGATTGTCTGCAACGGTCAACCGTTAAGTGTGCTAGAGCGTGAACCGAGCTCTCATGTTCAGGAGCTGAATATTCGTAGTGCCATGCATCATCGGAGCACGGGCTATAGTCTATCTAATGGTGGGATGTTGACATTTACTGCAGATCGTTTCGTAAGCCAGGACAATCTTCACCTGCTCGTTAGTAAATACTCTATCCATAGTACACAGGACTGCCAAATTGTGATTGAGACCGGGATTGACGCAGATGTATGGGATATCAATGGTCCCCACCTCTATGGTCAAAAAGTACAGTCACAGGGTGAGGTACTAGTCTCTTCCTCCACTAGTGGAGAATTGAACATTCCTGTAGTTGTGGCGGAAAGAGCCGTATTTAATTTCGGAGATCAACAACTGGATGAAGGCGCTAGTGTTCGCCGGATTTCTTTTGAAGCGCGTGCGGGTGAGACCTATGAATGGTTTAAGTACGTTGCGGTATATACTGGACTTGATGTTAGTGTACCGGAGTCAGAAGCAGTAAAGTCTGTCCTAGCTGCTGAAACGCTCGGTTATGACGAGTTATTACAGGCTCATCGCCAGCAATGGGAAGAAAGATGGTCACTTAGCGATGTCATTATCGAAGGCGATGAGGATGCCCAGTTTGCTTTAAGATACAGTATTTATCAGCTGTTAATTATTGCACCTACAGTTTCGGAGAAGGTTTCTATCCCAGCTCGTGGTTTATCGGGTCAGGTCTATAAAGGTGCAGTATTTTGGGATACGGAGATGTTTATGCTGCCGTTCTTCCTGCATACGGATCCAACGGTTGCTCGCAACCTGATGATGTACCGGATTCATACCTTGGACGGAGCTCGCCGGAAGGCCGCGGAATATGGTTATTTGGGAGCATTCTATGCTTGGGAAAGTCAGGATACAGGAGACGATGCTTGTACACTGTTTAATGTGAATGATGTATTTACCGGTCGACCAATGCGGACTTATTTCCGTGATAAGCAGGTTCATATCAGTGGGGATGTTGTACATGGGATCTGGAAATACGTTCAATTTACAGGTGACGAGAGCCTGCTGACTAGCGGAGGGGCGGAAGTGATCTGGGAATGTGCCCGGTTCTTCTACTCTTATGCTTACTATAATTCAGTAAAAGAACGCTTCGAGATTCTAGATGTAACAGGTCCAGACGAATATCATGAGCGTGTGAACAATAATGCTTTTACGAATGCTCTGGTTAAGGAGACACTGGAGATTGCCTTGCGCACAGCAGAATTGCTGCAAGAAAAGTATCCGGAAGTGTACAACCAACTGTCTACAGAGTTTAGTGAAGGTCCGTTTCTGACAGAGTTCAAAGCTATGCTGGATAGCTTCTATGTTCCGCAGCCAGACCCTGCCAGTCTTGTCATCGAGCAATTCGACCGTTACTTCACCTTAGAAGATGTTAGGCTGCCAGATTTGAAATCCCGTGTACTTAACAAAAATGAGTATTTGGGTGGCGGTAATGGATTAGCCACAACCACAACAATACTGAAGCAAGCGGATGTCGTATTGATGTTGAATCTATTCAAACATTCCTTCACCAAGGAAGTGAAACAAGCGAACTGGGAATTCTACGAACCGCGCACCGAGCATGGGTCAAGTCTTAGTCCTTGTATCTACGCTTTGGTAGCTGCCGATATTGGTTCGCCGGATTGGGGATATCCATATTTTATGCGTACGGCTACTGTTGATCTCACGGGAGAATCTAAGCAGTACGTAGGCGATCTTTATATCGGTGGTACCCACCCAGCCGCTAACGGTGGTGCTTGGATGGCTGCGGTGCTTGGTTTTGCAGGGTTGGATTATGATGGGGGAACTGTCCATATCAAACCTTCACTGCCTAAACATTGGCAGTCTGTTGAGCTACCGGTTACGCTTCGGGGAGATACCTTTAAACTGCGGATCAGCAACGATGAAGTTACAGTTACCACAGCAGCTGACTACAGCGGGACTCTTGTGTTCTCGGTACAAGGGGGCGAAGGAAAGTCCTGTGGTGCAGGTGAGAGCTTGCGGCTAACCTTGGCTGAAACAACAGTATAGACATTAACTAACAACGGAGAGGAATTAAATCCATGTTGCAAAATATGAAGGGTGCCATTTTCGATCTGGACGGCGTTATCGTAGATACGGCCAAATATCATTATTTGGCTTGGGCGAGTCTTGCTGACGAGCTAGGCTTTACATTTACAGAGGAGGATAACGAACGTCTTAAGGGCGTGAGCCGGATGAGATCGCTCGATATTCTTCTGGAAGTTGGTGGCCTACAATTTGAAGAAGCGGAGAAGCTTGCGATGGCGGAGAAGAAGAATCGTCTATATGTAGAGTACATCTCGAAGCTTGAGGAGTCGGAACTGCTTCCTGGCGTTAAAGAATACTTAACTGGACTGAGAACGCGCGGGATTGGAATTGCGTTAGGTTCAGCTAGTAAGAATGCAGAGTTTATTTTGAATAAGCTGAACATTACGGATCTGTTCGATGCCGTTGTTGATGGTAATAAAGTGTCTCTTGCCAAGCCGGACCCGGAGGTATTCTTGATCGCTGGTCAGGAGCTAGGCTTACAGCCGGACGAATGTATTGTGTTTGAGGATGCGGAGGCAGGCGTTCAAGCAGGTAAGGCTGCAGGTATGAAGGTAGTAGGCATAGGAAAACCGGAAGTGCTGAAGGAAGCCGACATGGTTGTAAAAGGGCTGTATGAGTTGTTGACAGACTAAACTATCCTTAGTCTTATGAATAATTGGTGCTGGACCCGCCCCCAAGTAGTGAATTCTACTGGGGGTGGGCCTTTTTTACGTAAATGTAAGGAACGATCAAGTGGATAAGAAGCACAGTGTACTTCAATGATGTGGATGGTTGACTAATTAGTTACTCAACTGGGGAATAAACCTGCAAAAGTGCATTATTAAATGATACGAAGATGGAAAAATCATTAATTCCTGCAAATCTGCAGTTATTCTTGCTCAATAACAAGCCTTCAAGCCATTAGTGAGAATATACCTGTACATTTGCAGTTTTTGGACTTCATGAAGAGGAAATCTGTACAAAAACCTGTACTTTTGCAGGATTTTACTAGTCTAGCGAAAGGTATGGATGATTAAGTGGGATTAACATTTTCATGTTGGGGTGTGAGCCGAGGGCTCATGAGAGTTTTTTGATCGAGCAATAATTGACATCAATCGTAGCGCACTTACACGAACCCTTACGGACCCCAGAGCCCTTATTTGTAAGATTTCCGCACATTTGAGATGCTATCCGACCCCATAGTCGTTATGTGTTCGAAAATGCTAGATATTCCTCCTAATCATGGCGAATACCGTCTTTCCAGTCCGAATGTCCCTCAATAAGG
>NZ_CDRJTB010000047.1:0-51334 GCF_976954365.1 Paenibacillus sp. Marseille-Q9583 | reverse complement strand
CTAAAAAAGACTCTGCGTGCGACTTCCGATTCCAATCCAGTCATCCTTCAGGTTGTTGGAATCAGAATACGCCGCAAAGCCTCTAATAGTATATTTTAGTAGTTATATAAGTAAATCAATCCGTGATTACTTTGTTGCTGAATAGCCCCCGTCAATCACATGTGCTGTACCTGTAATAAACGAAGCCTCATCACTTAGTAGGAAGCATGCAAACGCAGCTACTTCCTCAGGCGTACCATATCTACCCAGAGCCGTTCCAGAAGCGATAAGAGATTGAAGCATCTCTACATCATCAGACAACAGCTTTTCATATCTGTTCATAGTTGGTGTAGGGATAGGTCCTGGGCAAAGGGCATTTACTCTAATGTTACGGTGACCCACTTCTTTGGCAACCGATTTAGTCATCCCCACAATAGCATGTTTGCTTGCTGAATAAGCTGCATCATTGGCCATCCCGATAAAAATACCATGCAAAGAGGAGCAGTTTAGAACGGAAGCTCCGGATTTCATATGAGGTAATGTATAATGCAACATGTAGAATTGGCTAGTGAGATTTGTCTGAATCACTTTTTGAAACAACAACGGATCATAGTCTATAACATCCGTATTGTCTCCTGTAATTGCTGAGTTATTATATAGGCAATCAATTTTTCCATAAGCTGCTAATGTTTGATCTACGATATTTTTGCAGTCTGCTTCGAGAGAAACATCTGACCGAACAAACATCGCTTCCCCACCTAGAGCCTTAATTTCCTCAACTGTGTTAGCGCCGGCATCTGATCGATTGGCAACTACTACAGTACCGCCCTCTCTTGCTACTCTTAAGGCTGTAGCTTTTCCGATTCCGGTACCTGCACCTGTAATAATAACTACTTTGTTCTCAAATCTGTTGCTACTCATATGCGCACCACTTTCTTATGTCTTTTTCAGGAGGAGGATTCGAACCTCATAGACCCTAATATCGCCTGATGCAATATGGATTGGAACATTTTTGCAGAAAAATCGACAAAATTATCCTCTATATGACAACTTTATTGTATTTAATTGTATATAGCAATGAATATTTTAATCTGCTTTTACAACAATTGAGAATTTGGTTTTGATCGTCATAAAAAAAAACACCCCTTAGAATTTCATCAGATAAACCAGAAGTTTTATCCGATGCTTATTCTAAGGGGTTTGATCATTTGTAAATCCGTCGTTGTTAATGAAACCATACTCCAAATAAATTATTTATTGGCTTATAGATAAGAATAATCAGAAACAGAGGACTCGGGATGTTCAATTTTAACAACGTACATACGGTCGCGCCAAGTCCCAAGATCCAAAATATAAAATATACGCTAAGATCACGTACTCGGCGCTTTCGCATTAATATAGGCAAATCAATTGCCATACAACCTACAGCAAGCACCAACAAAAACAATAACACCATTTGACTCACTCCTTGATTTTTTCAAGAAAAGAATTATCAGTTAAACCTACGCGATTAATTACTACTGAGGCACTGTAATGGATGGGTAATGATTTAAGGTAATTGTCGCCTTTTTTTTGCTGCAGCTTTGCCCAAGCTTTAGGATTGGCATGGTAGATCGATTGTCCAAATCCCATAATATCAATATTGAAGCGTTCATTTACTTGCTCCACTGTGTTTTGCATCCGCTCTATAATCCGTTCCTCTGTTTCCTTTTCCAAACGTTTGATAGTGCTTTCCAATTCCAAATTCTCTGCACTTTGCACTTCTTCAATATTACAAAGCGTCTTAACACTAAGGTAAATATGTGGCTCCCCATCAATAATTTTCACTTTGCGTTTGGTTGAAGCCTGGAGCGCTTCGATAACAATGGGCTTTCCGTCTTCCCCTGCTATCGGACCAGAATGTGAGGTTACCTTATCGTTGATATAATTGTAACCAATCGTTTCTTTCTCGTTTAGCCAACCGATCAGTTTGTCTTTTTTGAACACAGCTACTGTATGGTATTCCAATCTCGCCTTAGGCATAGTTCGCTCTACATTGCTTTTATCTTCCCCCTCTTTGGGATCCCCCATGACTTCCACTCCGGTCAACACAGGATTATCACCTTGCGACAATAAATTTTCAATAAAATCATCCAGCGTGACAGCGACTGTTTTTGCTGAATCTTTATAAGAATTATCAAGGGAACTAAATAATTTATTCGCTGGTATTTTATCCATAGGTGTAAGGACATTCAAGACATCGCTGGCGGTTGTATTTCTGGCAACCATAACGTAGAAATCCATACGGGGTTCCCGACTTCTTTTAAATACATCCAATATCTCGCCCACTCCTGAGCGGGCAAGTTCCTCCCCAATAACCAACACCCTGATATGACCGAGATAACTCGTCCTAGAGCTATCTAGATTCAACTTACGCTGTGCATCATAAAACGTAGGTACCGTAAATTTATAAACAACCACCGGGACACCATTTCCTCCCCCACCTCCGCTCGCTTGCGAGGAAATCGCAGATGGAATAACGACCTGCATCGAAACTGTATAGCCAGTTTCAGCCTTGTCGATCCCAATCCCCAGGACAAAGGCTACCTCATTCAGCTCCTTTCTTTCCCAACAGCCACTTAGCAACACCGTAAATTGAAGAGCTAACATCAATCGGAGAACGCCTCTAACTATTTTCTTATTCATTTTATTGATTCCTCATCACTGGATGTACTTTGACGAAACAGGTCCTGCGTCTTATTCTCAGCAGGTCTTGTCTTTAAAAAAGGCCACGGAAAGCGAAAAATAGAGTCTTTTAAATCTTTCGAATTATAAGGTCCGAGTGGACTCATATAAGGCATTCCGAAAGAACGTAAACTCGACAAATGCAGTACGATGATAAAAATACCGAATAGAATTCCATATAAGCCGATAAAACCGGCCAAAGCTATAAGCAAAAAGCGTATCATCCGCGCAGCTATGGACATTCCTGACTCCGGAATAACAAAACTAGAAATGGCTGTAAGCGATACAATAATGACCATTGCAGATGAAATAAAACCCGCTGCAACCGCTGCTTGCCCAATTACCAATGTTCCGACAATGGATATCGCCTGTCCGATATTTTTGGGTATCCGCACCCCGGCCTCCCGCAAAATCTCATAAGTCATTTCCATGATTAGTGCCTCGACAAAAGCAGGAAAAGGAACACTCTCCCGCTGGGCGGCTAAACTAATTACAAGGTTGGTCGGTATCATCTCCTGATGATAAGTAGTAATTGCAACATACATTGAAGGTGCAAGCAAAGTAATAAAAAACGAAATAAAACGTACTAATCTTAGCAATGTTCCAATATCGGCCCTTTGGTAATAATCCTCGGCAGACTGAAAAAATGCCACAAAAAATGTGGGTACCAACAATACAAAAGGTGTTCCATCAACAAGAATGGCCACTTTCCCCTCCAAAATACCTGCTGCAATCGTATCCGGACGATCACTGTTGTATACGGTAGGAAAAGGTGTAAATGCCGTCTCTTGAATAAATTCTTCGATATACCCACTTTCGAGAATGCTGTCCGTATCAATTTTATTCAGACGGCGTTTTACTTCTTCCACCAAATCCTTATTCGCGATGTTACATAGATACATAATGGATACGCTAGTTTGAGTGACCCTTCCGATCTGAACGGTTTCCAGCCATAAATGGCTATCTTTGATTTTCCGCCGAACCAGTGCCGTATTCGTCCGCAAATTCTCAGTGAATCCTTCCATCGGACCACGTACAACCGATTGGGAACTGGGCTCCCCAACATTGCGATCTTCCCAACCAGGTAAACCGATCCGGAGAGCGGTGGATGTCCCATCGAGCAGCAGCATTATACTACCGGACAACAATTCGTGTACAAATTGACTGTAATCAGCGATGACGGTTAGATCACCGGCTATTAATATCTGTTTCTTAATAATTTCAATCTTCTGCTCAGGCTCAAGCTTTCCCAGCTGTTCATAAGGAATATGTTCCTGCAAAGAATACAAAATTGAATTATGCAGCACCTGAGTATCTACAAGACCATCTATGTAAATCAAAGAAATATGAGTATTTTCTTCTATCTGCAACTCTTTTATCACTACATCAGAACTTTCACCCAACAATCCGTTCAACTGATCAATATTGGTTTTCAATCGGTTTGATAGTGCACCCGTCTCTGAACTTTTCATGATGTAGCCTCCACTTCACCTAGATTAATGAGTATAGTTTGATGTTAATTTTGATAATTATTCCTTTCTGATTAAAATTCGGAATGGCATAATTATGGTATCTACAACCATACTAGAACTAGTCCAATAATTTGAGGGGGTATATGAGTTTGGAGAAAAGTCGAATTAGTACCAATCAAATGATTATACTCGGACTATTCACATTTATTGGAGATATGGCACTTGTATATCCGGCGTTAATGATATCAGGAGCGAAACAAGATGCATGGATTGCTGCTTTGATTAGTATTCCCTTGGGCCTAGCGACCATAAAACTGTTGCTCTGCTTAGCAGACATTGAACCCAACAAGAATATCATCGAGCTTAGCCTACACATTTTAGGAAAATGGGCCGGAACTGCTGTAGCCTTGTTCTATCTAGTGTTCTTCCTGATTGCCGCCGCCACTTACATAAGAGAAATTGAAGATTTCATGTGTACACAGATTTACGAGAAAACACCCGGTGGAGTTATCCGTTTAATGGCCATCTTCCTACTCGTATATGGCGTACGACTGGGTCTGGAAACATTGGGACGGGCAGCTCAGCTTTTTTTCCCTTTATTTGCAGTTTTTTTGATCGGTCTGCTGATTTTGCTGACTCCCAATGTCAGAATGGAACGTTTATACCCCATCATGAACACACCAGTACCGGACATGCTCCATACTTTGATGTATGGTGTTTTTTATCCTTTTGGCGAATTATGCGTGTTTCTTATGATATATCCCTATGCTCAGAAGAATAGCAAAACAAGCCGGGATATTTTCATAGCCTTGATCATCGGAGCTTTGGGACTTAACCTCATCTTATTTTTTTCCCTTACCGTTCTTGGTGTTTACGCTGCTGAACATCAATTTTATGCTGCTTATATTCTTGCTCAAAAAATTAATATTGCTAATTCTCTTCAACGTATTGAAGCGCTTATGGCTACAGCATGGATTATCAGCACATACTTCAAAACAGCCATTTATTACTATGCTTTAACCTTAGGTACTGCCCAATTGTTTAAACTCAAAAGCCACCGTCCTCTGATCCTACCCACTGGATTTTTGTTATTTGGTATGTCACAACTGATTGCCAAAGACATCATTTTTTATGTAAAGGAAATCCCCGCCTACTGGGTGGATTGGGATTTCACAGTTGCATTTGTTCTACCGCTTATATTGCTACTTGTGTATTATTTTAAAAAACGTTTTGCTGCCAAGGTTTAAACGACCTCTCTCCTAAAAATAAAAAAGGACAGCTATTGAGCTGTCCTTTTGTTCATGAATTTCTTACATGCAGTAGATTTATTCCTTCTTATCCAATGTAATTGATGATGGCGTTACATCACGAATAGGTTCATTGGGCGCTTCGAAAGTTGATCCGCAACTCGGACAAAAACGTGCCTCGATTGCCACATTACCACCGCATGCTTTACAATGCTTCACATCGGACAACCCAGCAATTTGCTGCAGATTGACCTCGATCTCTGATTTCAGTTCAAGAATACGGGAAATATTCTTCTCGATCTGCTCACTCGGCAATGGTCCTGCACCTTGAGTTACAGCTTCAAACAACAGTTTACCCATTACCTGATACTGCTGGTCAATATCATTCTGCTTGCTGTTGTTCTGTAATTTCAAACGATTGATCTCCACCACTGTCTTTGCTTTATTCCCAGCCTCGCTTACGCCTGCCTTTACCTTGTTAAAAAAGCTCATATTCAGCCCCCAATTCCGTAGTAGTCATATCTAAGCATATTTCGACACCACCACAAGTATTCCTCTCTTTATTGTACCTAACTTCAACCGCGATTTGTAGTTCATCCACAATCAAGAACTAATTTCCCCCGCCTTCCTGCGGGAACGAACCTCGACTCAGGTCTGGTATCTAAAACCGCCTTCAGGCCGTTTTGCCACAATCGAAAAGGCTTTACAATGAGTACATAAGCAAGCGGGTTGCAAGGTTCAATCACAATCACCCCCATAAGAGAGGATGACAATAATAAATGAAAAAATTATATCGTTCAAGAAGTGATCAGAAAATTAGTGGTGTATGCGGAGGTCTTGCTATTTGGTCAGGCATCGATGCCACAATACTCCGTCTTGTGGCCGTTGCTGCAGCATTTTTCAGCTTCGGCACAGTACTTATCTTTTATATCATCGCCAGCATTATCGTCCCTAAAGAACCTTTTGGCAGCTTTTCAGATGGACATGATTTCTATTAACAGATCTTCATTCAGTACCAATCAAACATACTAAGGAGAGATATAACATGAGTTTATTTAAAAGAATTTCCACCCTTACTAAAGCAGCCCTACACGAAGGTCTGAACAAATTAGAAAATCCAGTGCTACTGACAGGTCAGTATCTGCGCGATCTTGAGAACGAAATAGCTTCGGCAGAACGCAATGAGCGTGATTTAAAGGTTACAGCGAGTGTATTGGAACGCCGTAAGCAAGAATATACTCAGTTGATAGAGCAAAGCGAAGCTGAAGCCGTTCAGGCGATTGAGCAAGGAAATGAAGAAAGAGCACGCCTTGCACTCATGGCCAAGCTGCGGTATACAGAACAGCTGGATGAGAGTATCAATAGTCAGGCACAAACTCAGCAATCCCTGGCAGAGCTGGAGATCAACATCGCTAGAGCTAAAGAAGAGCGCGAACATCTTAAAGCGAAAAGAACTGAACTTATCGCTCGTGCTCAGCAAGCTACAGAAACACTAAGCTCCGCTCCTCATAGCAACAGTGTAAAAGGACCGAATGTGGGTAACGCTTCACGTGGCTTCGAACGAATGGAAGAGAAAATTTTCGAGTGGGAAGCATTGGCGGAAAACTCCAAGTATAAATCCAACTCAGGCGCAGGCGTAGCTTCGTCCATTGATCCCAACCTTCGTAGTGCTGTTGATGATGAAATTGAACGTATCCGCAACCGGAAAATCAATACCGACAAAAAATAAATATAATAACAGGTCCCTTATTTCTCAGCTACTGAGCTATATAAGGGGCTTGTTTTTTCTATTCCTCTTCATCCCGCGAATCATTTTTTTCGATTCCGGATCTACTCGGTAAGACTCTGTGATTTTCTGCAAAGCCTTGTTATAGGTGAAATCATCTAAAGTGTTAGTTCTCAAATAATCTATCGTAGCCGCAGGCAACTTCACATAACACATCGATAGCGCCCAAGAAACCGCCATTTTCACATAATACCCCTCATGTCTGACCTTATCGAGTAGTTGTAGAATCCGACTGATGTACGCTTCTTCAATAAAGAAATTAAGCATCATTACTACCGCAAATCGAATCTCATATTCTTTATCAGATAACAGATACGGCACTATAAAGTCCCACATCTGCTCTTTATTCTTCAAGGTAAACTTCAGCCCTGTGCAAAAGCTATCACATACCGACCAGTTATCGATTTTAGGAATAAAGTCCGCAATATAATGCAGAATTTCTTCAGGATCTGTCTTCACATAACCAAGTACCATACCTTGCAGCATTACCTCTTCAAAAAAATCAGAGTCGGCGTGCTCCAAATAGGCTCTCCAGTCACCCTTTGCAATGGTTTTGGCGAGTTTACGCAGCTCCGGCAGCCTTACTCCTATCACATTATCGATCGTCGGAAGTAAAGCCGCAGAAAACTTCTGGTAATCCCCATCTGCCAACTCCACTAGCTGTTCCTTTATTGTTTTGTCCACTATAGTGCTCCCTACGTATTAATTATTGAAATGAAATCTCCCATAAATATATGGAAGCTACCGAACCGTGTGGTGAGTACTTGAGACGGTATTGTTCGAATTGCTTTTTGGTAAGCGTATCTAGCCCATACAGCTTTATCATGCCGCGACGAATGGCGATATCCCCCCAACTAACTACATCTGGGCGCTCCATACAATTGATTAGCATCATCTCTGCTGTCCACATACCGATGCCTTTTAACTTCATGAGTCTTTGAATAACCTCTTGATCGGACAATCCATATAATTCCTCCAGCTTAAACTCCCCATCAGCAATCAGCTTGGAAATATCATGAATGCAAACCGCCTTTTTCATCGTCATGCCGCAACCCTGAATCTCATCCGCTGTGTGTATAGCTAGCTGCTGCGGAGTTATTTCTTCGAACTGAGCCTGCATCCTTGTCCAGATAGTTTGAACTGCTTTGACTGATATTAGCTGACCTACTATGGCATAGATAAGCGCGGTGAAAAGATCCGGAATAATCACACGTTCCACTTTCCCCATTCGCGCCATCGCCGCACCTAGCACTGGGTCCATACTTCCGAGGTAATCGATTTCTGCTTGCCCATATTCAAAAAATTTAGTGATTACAGCTCCCAAAGTATTTCCTCCCGTATCTGAGCTTAACAATAATATACAACATCTATTTTGCAGTGTACGTATTCTTGAATAGGATAGCAAGATAACGAAACTTGAAAAAGCCACAACATTTCTACTCGGGTAGAAGGTTATGGCGGGAATTCATATTTTTACTCAACTACTATATGTAACTTGTACTAGATTGTATTTATCATTTTACTACTTTAATATGAATGTATATATGATAGATGAGGAGCTTTACGAATGGACTTTATAGCAATTGACTTTGAAACGGCGAATTCCAGTCGATCCAGCGCCTGTGCTTTGGGACTTGTGGAAGTTAAAGATGGCGTAATCACAGCAGAACATTCTTGGCTGATCGATCCGCAACAGCGGTTTGACGGCATGAACATTTCGATACATGGCATCACCCCCTCCATGGTAATCGGTCAGCCTACTTTCCACGAATTATGGCCCACCGTTGAACCTTTGCTGCACGGACGAATCGTAGTAGCGCACAATGCCGCTTTTGATATGAGTGTACTGCGGTATTGCCTCGATGGGATGTCCATAAGCTATCCGAGCTTCCAATACTTATGTACTTATTTATTAGGCAAAAAAATGCTGCCCGAGCTTCCCTCTCATAAACTTAATGTAGTCTCCGAGCATTTTGGCATTGAGCTGAAGCACCATGACGCTCTCGATGACGCGCGCGCGGCTGCCTTGGTTCTATTAATGCTTATGGAGCGAGAATCACATCTTGACCCGCTTTTGCTCTCCAGCAGCCAAGGATATACTAGCGGAACAATGTTTGCTGGTGGGTACACTCCTTTTTCTGCTCGAAAGAGTAAACCTGCTAAGAAACCCGTGAACAATCAAAGAACGAAAAACTTCTATTTGTAAGAAAATATAAAGTTATTTAGCAAAAAACACCCAACAGGCTCATTATAGCTGGTTGGGTGTTTTGCATAGATAAAAGATATATCCCAATACCATCTTCGTATCGAAATACATGCCCGGCAATTGATTAACTGCGAAGATCGCTATCCTCGCGGATGAATTATAGGGATTTTCTCCCTGTAGTTCTCTGCTTAAGAGTAATTTAAATAAGTTATAGGGAAATCATCCCTATATTTCTTATGATTTAGGCGTAATTGAAGCGTTTCTTAGGGATTATACGGAGAAATTCCGCATAATCCCTGCAAATACACCCTTTACAGGTTAATTATAGGGAAGAATTCCGTATAATTCTTTTCTACTCCCCAACCAGCGCAACATATCATCGGCTTACCTATAGATCGCCCAGTTGTACATGGTACCGCTAGATCTTCATCCGATAAACTGCTTTATTCTCCAGTCCTCTGATGAATGGCGTCCATTCTTCCGTTTCTGGTGTGGTATCCAGCGCATCCTCGACCATCTGCAGCTTCGCATCCATCGCATCAATATGGTGCAGCGCTACGGCCTCAGCCGTTTGCGGCTGAACAGGACTGCCCCATTCGCCCAGGTTATGGTGTGATAATACGAGATGCTGTAACGCCAGAACCTTCTCCGAATTCAAATCAATATCTAAGCGGATGGCCGCTTCTGTAATCCAGTTAGATGCCATCGAGATATGACCAATCAACTTACCTTGAACGCTATATTCTGAGACAATTCCGAGCTGAGAGATCATCTCCTCCGGCTTCGCGATATCATGCAGAATAATTCCAGCCTTCATTAAATCTGGATTCAAGAACGGACGCTGCTTGCACAGAAAATCCCCGATCTCCAGCATGCGAACCATATGATAAGCAAGTCCGGCAAAATAAGCATGGTGATGCGTTTTGGCAGCCGGATAATGCATCAATTTCTCTTCCACTTTGCTTACACAAAAGGAGACAATCGAGGCAATCTCCGGATCTGTGATGCTTGCCATAACCCCTTTAATCGTATGAATAAGGTCTACTGGACGAATAGGAGCGGAGCGAATAAAATCCGTTAGCGCAACGCCATCCTCATCGTTCACCATTCTGATTTTGGTTACTTTGATTTGCAATTTCTCACGATAAGTGTGCGCAATCCCGCGAACCTTCACTAGTGCCATAGGAAAAAAAGTTTCTTTATCGGTTGTGCTGACATCCCAATATTTCGCGGACAATTGTCCACTGGAATCTCCCAAGACTAGGTCGAAATAATCCTTTGGAGGAGTACCGTTCGTTTGTTTGATCGCTAGCTCTCTTAAGAGATAAAAGCCAACAAATTCATCCTGTGGAGCGAGCTGTTTAATTTGTGTCATGTTGAAGCCTCCTATTAATAACAGGCTTTGTACCTGCTCTCTATATTAAACTTTAGACACTCACGTCCAAAATCCCTTTAAATCACTATACGATCTATTTTCATTTTTATGTACAGGTAGATAAAGGAGGTTACTCCACAGGCCATAATATGGCTCTAGAATAACCCCCTTTATAGATTAACTATTGATTGAAAATTACTTATTTACCAGCGGATTCAAGCGCTGATTTAATAGCTTCTACCACTTTAGCAGATACTTCTTTCTCGGCATCATTATTTCCGAAGGCTGCTGCGCGATATCCATACTTGTGTAAGCTATAGCCTGTTGAAGTGGACTCAATCTCGCTCTTCACAGCCAGCTCAGCGTCAGTCAACTGGTTAACCGCTCTTGTGCTTCCGTTTTTATCTAGATAGTAAACGAGCATTTTAACAGGAACGCCATGTTCAACATACGTCATAACATTTACAAGCTTATCAGCACTTACACCAATGAAGATTCCATCGAAGTAAGCCGCTTTATTAGCTTCAACAATCTCAGCTTTCCCGTATGCTCTATCCACCGCAGTCTTAAGAGCTACACTACTGCTAGTTGCACCGGAAACAGCGTCCACATCTTGAACAGCTTCTCTAGTACCTGCTGCAAGGATGCTAGTAGTCAATTGCGGAATTGCTTTTACCACTTCTGGGTAAGCTGCTTTACCTCTATCTACAAGATTCATTCCTACACGATATAAGGCAACGTTTACGATCTTACCGTTACGCAGTGTAACGTCTGCTCTGTTTGTTCCTTTATCATAGGCATCACCAAATGCAGTGAAGGTTCCGTCTTTATAGGTTCCTTGAACTTTGGATGCATTAGTCAAAGCATCAGTCAGAGCCGCTTTGGCAGCTGCGGATAGCTCTTCTTGACCTGTGATATCGGACATTTGCACACCTTTTTCAAGTAATCCTGAAGTAAGTGTACCCACCAGCGATTTTTGTTCTGCACTTAGTTTGTCATCAGCGATCAGCTTGCCGTCAGCTCCGAACAAGCTTAATTTAATGTTTGTAACTGTATCTGAAGCAACATCAACAAGCAGTAATACTTTAGATTGGTTATCTACACCTGCGAATTTTCCATCAAAATATTTAACTTCACCAGGAACTTTCAGTGCTTTCTCGAAAGCTCTTTCTACGGCTTGGTTCCAACCGTGACTGCTTTCTGTAGCGCCAGAAATTCCATCTACTTTCTCATCATAGTTAGCGAAGTAAGATCCATTAGCAAGCAACTTAGCTGTCATCGGAGCATTAGCTTTTACAACTTCTGCATAAGCCGTTGCACCTCTGTCAATGAGGTTGTTCCCAAGTCTGAACAGCTTCACATCCACTAGCTTACCGTTGCGGATCACGATGTCAGCTCTTTCAACACCAACACTTCTTGCAGTCCCATAAGAGGAATAGAATCCGTCTACATAAGCAGAAGTATTGTTAATCTTTGCATTCTGCTCAGCATCCCAGAAAGCATTAATCGCAGCCTTAAAGTCGGCTTCGAGTCCTGCAACAGGCTCTGCAGCTGTTCCTTTAGCCAGCAATGCTGGTGTTATAGCTGCAACTGCTGCGGATTGCTCAGCTGTGTAAGCCTTCTCATCCACGAAATCACCGGCACTGTTCAGCGGGTACACTTTAACAGCTGTGAGCTTATTGGATTCGTATGTTGCAAATACTGCATATTTACCTGTAGGATCTATGCCCATATGAACACCATCAAAGTAAATAGCATCTGTATCTTTCACTGTTAGAGCTCTTTCAAACGCTCTGTCTACAGACAATTTCCATCCATTACTAGAGCGTGTTGCTCCCGAAACAGCGTCTACTGCTGCTGCTCCATCTCTTGTTTTGCCTAGCAATTTATTCGTCATCAATCCATAAGCTTGCCATAAAGCGCTATAATTGTTACGAGCATCTCTATCGATCAGCTTAGGGCTGGTTCTCAGGAGATCGATGCTAGTGATTTTTCCATCTTTAATTTCGATCTTAGCGCCTTCGGTACCTTTGGAGTAGGCATCGCCATAAGCTACGTAAACACCATCTTGATATACATTTTCCTTAACTGTAACCGGCAATGCTGTAGGTACAGGCTTAACAGTCGCTGCTGGAACTACTGTAGCCGCTGGAGCAGCGGTTGCTTTTGGCGTTGTAGCTGGTTTTGTCGTTGCTGCTGGTGCCGCTGTTGCCTTTGGTGTTGCTACTGGTTTTGCTGTTGGCTTCGGTGTTGCTACTGGTTTTGCTGTTGCTTTTGGTGTTGCTACTGGTTTTGCTGTTGCTTTTGGTGTTGCTACTGGTTTTGCTGTTGCTGCTGGTTTTGCTGTTGGTTTAGCTGCTGGTGCATCCGCTTCTTCAGAAGCTGCGGATACTGCATCTACCTTCAAGTTCAAAGCAGGCACATTAAGTGTGTAAGCAAATGGCGCTAACAATATTGCCGCGCTAACCGTTAAAGAAATTAGTTTTTTCAATAAAATTCTCCTTTACCAAGTCCCCAGTGATATATAGCTTTTCATAACCAAACTTACCTTTCACGGCGCCCCTTCTCTTCTTATGAAGCATTACATCTCTCTTCATAAGAACCCATCCCCCCTCTCACGCCTATGCGCGAACCATCACTTTCCAAAAAAATAATGCCTTAAATCTATTCATTCCTTTTTACAATAAACCGCATCAAAGGTGAAATAATTCACATATAATATCAGAAAAAAATGAAGGTGCTTTTTCAATCAATTTCTGGTTTGATACTACCAAACTTTTCCGCAATTCCTCTGTATCTAAAATCACATACCCTATAAGAAACATCACTATTTGCTCATAAATGTGATTTTTCATTATTTTCTCCAAACAAATACACCCACTTCCTATTTCCAAAGTAGATAACGTGATCTCTATTATTGTGTATCCAAGAATAGATATGTTATTTTAGAACGATCTCTAACATGGGAAGGAGTTCAAAGCTTTGAACAAACAGCCACCTATTGGAGTTATTCTCGCCCAAATTGGCACACCTACTGCACCTACTGCACAGGCGGTACGTCCTTATCTGAAACGTTTTTTATCCGACCGCCGAATCATAGATTATTCACCACTGCTCTGGCAGCCTTTGCTGCGAGGCGTTATTCTGCGTACACGTCCTCGGCGGTCGGCTGAGCTGTACAGACAAATCTGGACAACAGAAGGATCACCTTTACTCTTCCACTCATTAGCTCAGCGATCTGGTTTGCAAGCGCTTCTAGGTTCACGGTATCAAGTAGAGCTTGGCTTAGCATATAGCGAACCAAGTATGGAACAAGCGATGAGCACATTGGAAGCTAACGGAGTCACACGCATCATCATTGTGCCGCTATTCCCGCAATATTCGTCCACTACGACGGCATCTGTCTTCGATCAAGCGAGTTTTGCTGCACTAGGACGCCAAAGCTCCACTGGACCGGTAACAAAGCGCCTTATTCCTGCTCTCAGATTTATGGATGCTTATTATAATGAACCCGGTTATATTTCAGCCATGAAGTCGCATTTACTGCAGCAAATGGAACTTCTGAGCTCTAATCCTGATTTTTTTGTACTGACCTTTCACGGGATCCCCAAACGATATGCAGATACAGGCGATCCCTATCCAAAGCAATGTATGGAAACTGCGCATCTTCTCGCTTCAGCTATGAATTGGGAGCCTGAACGCTGGCAGCTTACTTTTCAATCACGTTTCGGACGCGAAGAATGGGTAGGTCCCTCTACAGCAGATGTTTTGGGAAAGCTAGCGGAACGCGGAATTCATAAACCTTTGATTTTCTCACCGGGACTTGTAACGGATTGTCTGGAAACGCTTCACGAGCTAGCAATAGAAGGGCGCGAGCAATTTGAGGCTGGAGGAGGACATGCTGAAGACTTCACTGCAATCCCCTGCTTGAATAATCATGAGGACTGGCTTCAATTTCTGGCTCAGCATGTTGAACGAAATGCCATGGGCTGGTAATACAAAAAAACCGTCTTGTCCACAGATATTCTCTGCTGAGATAAGACGGTTTGTTATGTCCGTTCATAGGATCTAAGGATCACTTAGATGCTTATGCTGTAAGCTGCTTATATTTAGTAGTCAGTTCATGGAACCATTGCTTGTCCTGTAAGGTCAACGCAAAATCGATCAGCTCGGCAATCTCACTTGGCTGCAAATCAGCTGAATCATTAAAAGATACTTCAGCGGTTGCAGTGGCTTCTCCATTCCCATCCTCTGCATAATCATAAGAGAAGCATATCTTGATATCACTTTCCAGAAATTCGTTACGCAGGAAATATAACACCTCACACATTAGCACAGGTCTAACATGATCATCAAAGACACATTCCATAACCTTCGCCCAGTACTGCTGATTGCTGAGGTGTAGCTTATCATTGGTTAAGAGATATTTCTCACCCTGAAAATCAGTGACAAATCTCAGCTCAAGCGGCTTCATTTTAAAAATAGTAGCAATTTGCTTCATGCTAATATTCAGAATGTCTTGCGTTTCTAGTCTGATCATCTCTCATGCACCTCGTCCCTCTTAGTTGGGTTACCTGAAACCTGATGATATCTATAATTTCGTTAAATGCCAATAATGTAAAATTAACTCTATCCAATCAATTTAATTTTTATCTAATTTAACATTATTATCGTCAACTGACTACGCTTTGTTAATATTTTTTCATTAATTCCACAGAAAAATGTTTCAATCTTTGTCCATCTGTTTAATATTTATATTTAAAAACTTAGTCTTTCTTATTTTCACAACAAAAAACTGTTCTGAATGGTCATCATCGACCTCAAAACAGTCTTTTGCCTAATTATTATTCAGTTAACTTTACTTAAACAAACAATGGCACTAACTGTATTCCTTCAGGCGAGATCCGAACAAGTCCTTTATCTGTGATGCGTAGCGTCGGGATAACCGCCAATGCAAGCAGCGATAAAGTCATAAATGCGTAGTTCAAAGTACAGCCAGCATCATATAGCGCTTTGCTGATCGCAGCTGATTTTGCAGCAGCAATTTCGAAGGGTTCCGTGGACATCAGACCTGCAATAGCCAACGGGAATAATGTTTCTCCACTGTATGTGATCATACAAACACCACCCTGGGCATCCGCCACCGCATTTGCAGCTTTAGCCATTAACTCATCATCATTACCGATAACGAGTACATTATGACTATCGTGAGCAACCGTCATTGCAATGGCAGCCGGCTCTTTAAATCCAATGCCTTCGACAACGGCCACTGATTTATTGCCTGTACCTTTATGACGTTCGAGCACTGCGATTTTGCACAAACCTTCTATAGCATTTACATCTAGTTGCCCCTCCACTACAGGTATCGAAACCATACGCTCAATAGTCTCCACATGATTTTCTCTTACTTTAATAACTCTTGTAGTAAGTTCACCTGTTTGAATTGGAGCAGCAATGATGAAATCTTCTGAAGTAGGACGCTGTGGCAAATGAACCGAAGCCAACACTTCCTCCGGATAAGTGAATTTAGCAAGTTCTGCCGTCATTACTCCGTTCTCCGCAACTACTACACCTGCGGCAATTGTCAGCACTACATTAATATCCGCCAAATTCCCGTCTAAAAGGATGATATCTGCAAAAGAACCCGGAGTAATAGATCCGATATCCCGCGCTAAACCAAAGCGTTCAGCAGTATTAATGGTAGCCATTTGGATAGCCGTTATAGGCTTAACACCTTGAGCAATAGCATCACGCAGGACGAAATTCATATGCCCTTCATCTCGTAAGGATTCCGAACTACGATCATCCGTTACCAGCATCATTCGGCGTGTATCAATGCCGTGTTCTGTATGGGCCGTAATTGTTTTAGCCACATCATGCCAAGCGGAACCCCGACGCATTTTGGCATACATCCCCAGTCGAACGCGCTCAATCACATCGTCTGCCGTCACACACTCATGATCGCCAGTCACACCTGCCGCAGCATACACGGGCAGTCTCCAGTCGCTGGAAGGCCATGTGAAATGACCATCTACAAATCTGCCTGCCCGCAGCGTAGCTTGAATTTCCCCAAGCATTTTCTCATCCCCATAAACAACGCCAGGAAAATTCATTACTTCTCCCAGCGCAATCACATCGGGTCCCCAAGTAAAGGCTTCTGCCACTTCTTCTGGTCCAATAGAAGCTCCCGTTGTCTCGAATTCCGCACCTGCCGCAGGCACACAAGAAGCCACCTGCATGTAAGCCGCTAACGGTGTCCCGCGCATCTCATCGAGCATCAATTGAATCCCCTTCAGCCCAAATACATTAGCAATCTCATGAGCATCAAAGAAACCACCTGTTGTACCCAGCGGCAGAACCGCACGGGAGAATTCAGTAACGGTCAACTGTGTGCTCTCAATATGACAATGGCCATCGAGTAGTCCCGGAGCTATATACTTACCGTTCGCCTCAATAACCTGCGTTCCTTCACCAATCATATGTGTCACATCTTTACCAACATAAGCGATACGTCCACCTTGTATACCAACAGACATTCCTTCTAAAATTTCACCAGAGCATACATTAACCAGCTTTCCACCTGTAATTACTAGTGTTGCCGGTTTATCTCCTCTTGCCGTAGCCACAAGCTCAGGTACACAATCTGCTAAAGGCTTTCTTGTAAAAGTTGTCATTTTCATCTCTCCCCCGTTAGTATCCAAGTGCGTTCTTGATGTAGTGAATAGATTCATAATAATAGAGGATTGCTTAATCATCGGCTGTGTTGATATCATAGTTGGCAAATCTGATATTGTACGAAAAAACGGCTCCGTCATCCCTATAGATGATAGCCGTTTTCTTAATCCAAAGATTGTCCAACACTCCGGACATGCCCCTGGTATGAACTCACCCGCCAGCATCTATTCCAACGATTATCTTACGTTTTCCTCATATACGTCAAGTGCCGCTTGAACACCAAGTCCGTAAAAAACTTCAAATCCGTGTCGCAGTAACGCTGCTTCCAAAGCTCCAAGCAAACGCAGCACATTATTCGTACGGCAGCTAAAGCCCATCGTGCCAATGCGCCAGATCTTTCCTTTCAGAGGTCCAAAGGAGCTGGCAATTTCAATGCCGAACCGCCCCAGCAGCAGCGTGCGTACGGATTCCCCGTCTATGCCCTCAGGAATCAGCACACAGGTAACAACGGTAAGTTTGCAGGAAGGCTCCCCGTAAAGTTCAAGCCCCATCGCTGTTAATCCAGCTATAAGTGCCTTTTCATGGAGCTGATGTCTGGCGAATCTGGCATCCAGTCCTTCTTCAAGCGCAAGTCGCAAGCCTTCCCGCAGTGCATAGAGCATAGAGGTCATCTCTGTATGATGATTGAGACGTTGTGGACTCCAGTAATCCTGAAGCATGCCGAGATCGAAATAATTGCTGCGGACAAAAGATAAGTCACCTGACTGGACATCACTTGTTCTAATCCCGCGTTCTACTCGCTTTCGGGTCATGAGCTTAGCTTCAGCACGATCATTATACGTTATCGGTGCCATTCCGGAAGGGACGGACAGGCATTTCTGTGTACCGCCAACGACGGCATCCAACATCCAAGCATCTGTCTCGACAGGAATGCCCCCAAGAGTTGCAACTGCATCCACTATGAATAGAGCATCCATTCGCCGGCAGGCTCTGCCAATCTCCGCGAGTGGCTGCACCCGTCCTGTAGAGGTCTCACCATGCACCATCGCTACCACATTTGGCTTAAAAGTCTCCATAGCTGCTATCACCTCCTCCGGTTCAAACACACTTCCCCATGGCTTTTCCAGAACGAATACCTCAGCACCACAACGTTCGGCAATCTCATGAAGCAGGTGTCCAAAGCGGCCAAAGATCGGAATCAGCACACGTTCCCCCGGCAGGATTAAGCTGACCATCACCGCCTCAATACCAGCGCGAGAGGTCCCATCTATAGGGTAAGCCCATGCATTTCGGGTAGCGAACAGCTCCCGCAGCATTTCCATCGTTTCATTCATAATAGAGGTGAACTCTGGATCAAACTGCCCCAGCACCGGAAAAGACATCGCCCGCAGGACACGCGGATCCACCTCCACCGGACCCGGAGTCATAATGCAGCGCAGGGACGGTGACAAATCTTCGTAACGCTTCATGATGATCCTCCCTTCAAGTAGAAACGGCTATGCCGTCCTTTAAGGGACGGGCTCCGTTTCAGCGAGAAATATAAAGATAAAGTATAGAGTAAAACATATACTTCCTTATATTTAAAAGTTCTGCGAACTCTTTTTAATAAGCTAACTCATATAACATCGCAGTCAGCACCTCAAGCCCAGCCGTAAGCTGCTCGGGGGATGTATACTCTTCCGGTGAGTGGCTGATACCCGCACGACTGGGTACAAAAATCATCGCAGTGTGGCAACGCGGCGCAAACAGCTGGGCATCATGTCCAGCTCCACTCACCATCATGCGGTACGTCTTCCCCTGTTGGCAGCAGATATTTTCCAGCATTGCAGATAGCTTCGTATCCATAGGCGCAGGGACTGTGTGGAGCACGGATGTAACCTCAAGAATCACCCCACGTTTAACAGCAATTTCATTACATTCCGCAAGAAGCTTCTCACAGAAACGTTCCAGTTCGTCTTCTTCACTATGGCGGATATCTAATGTAAAAAGAACCTCACTCGGGATCACATTTGGCGTATTCGGGTACACCTCAAGCTTACCCGAGGTTGCTACAAGAGGTTCACCAGCCGTTTTAGCAGAACTTTCAAGCACGTACAGCATTTCAACCGCACTAGCCAGTGCATCCTGCCGCATAAACATCGGTGTCGTGCCCGCATGATTAGCAATACCACTGACCTTGACCACATATCGTCTCTGTCCAACAATCCCCTGAACTACGCCTATCTGAGTGTCTGTCTTCTCCAGAATAATCCCCTGCTCGATGTGCAGTTCTACAAAAGCACCAACATCATTTCTGACTCCAGTCCGCTTAGAAGCTTTCTCCTCCGTTATGTCCTGTAAGAAGCTGGATTGTGCCATTGCTGCTTTTAACGTCACTCCCTCTGCATCCATACAGGTCTCGGCCTCGCTTCCGTCATACCTTTCCGTGACATGGCCCGAACCCCAATAAGCAAGCGGAAATCGGCTCCCCTCTTCTTCACAAAAAGATACGACCTCAAGCGTCCGCTGCGGCTGGCCAAAGTTCCTCTGCAAATCTTGAAGCGCAATCATAGCCGCAGCGATCCCATAGGCACCATCATATTTTCCGCCATTGACTACAGTATCGATATGCGATCCGGTTAAAATAACCTTTTGCTGCGGATTGCATCCACTCAATCGTCCATATACATTGCCAACCTTGTCTATGGAAACTTCTAAGCCGAGCCCAGCCATTTTTTCCTGCAAAAAAATCTGCGCCCGGTTCCATTCCTCCGTATATAGCAGTCTAGTAACTCCTGGCCCAGGTGTGCTGAATGCCGCCAGCTCCTCCAGCAGCTCCAGCAGTTTCTGAGTCGACGCTTGAACGCTGGAATCATTCATAGGCTGTACTGCTCCTTCCTAATTCGCAGCCACTGTCCACCTCCCTCACTGATCACTCCTTCTTCAGAGGTATAGATGACATTCCCCCGGCAGATCGTAGCAACTACTTTGCAGGATAAAGTTCTTCCGATGTAGGGGCTGTGCTTGTGGCGATACAATAAATCCTCCGCAGTCAGCGTATAGGTTGTGCTTGGATTCAGCAGAACTAGATCGGCATCTAGACCTAGGGCTATAGCGCCTTTACGATGCTCAATTCCAAAACGTTTTGCGGGTTGCCCTGCGAGCAGACTGGAAATTAATGTAACATCCAACCCCCGCACATTCACGCCTTCATGGAACATAAGCTCCAGACTGCTCTGCGCACCCGAGATCCCACCCCAAGCTGCAAAAAAAGACAAGTCCAGCTTCACCTTTAATTCCGTTGGACAGGGGGAATGATCCGAAGCAATCAGATCGATTTTGCCTTGGGCCAGCATCTCCCATAACTTATCCTGCTCCACCGCACTTCGCAGCGGAGGCGCACACTTCGCCACAGGGCCTAAAGCCTTCATATCATTTTCAGTGAGGACCAGATAATGTGGACAGGTTTCGGCCGAAACGTCCAGACCTCGAAGCTTAGCGTCATAGATTTTCTCAATGGCAGCGGCCGTGCTGATATGAACAAAATGCAACCGGCAGCCCGTACGTTCACTGTACAGCAGCGCCCTGGACACTGCCTCCAGCTCTGCTTCAGCAGGGCGGCAAGCCGCAAAATCACTTGCGCTGGTTCTGCCATTTCGCACTGCATCTGCGGTCAACACCGCCGTGATAGCCTCACTTTCTGCATGCAGCGCCAGAATCGCGCCCAGAGAAGCGATTCGCTGCATCCCTTGATAGAGTGTATCCTCATCCACTTCACGGAATCTGCCTTCGCCCTCCCCTCCAGGATTGGAGAGAAAGGCTTTAAACCCAGTGACGCCAGCGGCTGCCAAAACTTCTAAATCATCCTGATTGCCGGGAACGAGCCCACCCCACAGCACATAATCAACGGCAGAGTTTCCAGCCGCAGCATCTACCTTTTGACGAAGCGCAGCCTCGTTCACAGTCGGTGGATTGCCGTTAAGCGGCATATCTGCGTAGGTTGTGCAGCCGCCAGCTGCCAACGCCGCAGAACCGCTGCGAAAGCCTTCCCAATGTCCAAACGTTGGTTCATTAAAGTGGACATGCATATCAATCATACCGGGGAGCACATAGAACCCATCTGCGTCGATGACTTTGGTTAGCGGCGCAAGCGAAAGTTCCTCTCCAAGTGCGACAATCTTACCCTCTGATACTGCAATATCCAGCTTGAGTACCCGATCGGGCAGCACTACATTCCCGTTCTTAATCACAAGTTCATAGGATTCCTTCATGAGCTGCCACCTCCTCCGGTCGTCAACTTTCTCCTAACTTCCCCGATACGTACTATATCCACCAGGAGCTACTAGCAAAGGTACATGGTAGTGTTGCATGGAGCTCTCTATATGAAAGCGAATAGGTATCTGTTCTAGAAAAAAAGACATCTCACGTTGAATATCTGCTGACGCTTTGGCATCAGCTCTACGGTAGTAATCGCCAACCATAAACAGCAGCTCGTAACATCCAGCCTCCATTTCGTTTCCCTCCAGCAGCGGAGCATCCAGCCTCCCGTCACTGTTCGTGACTTCTTCACACAGAAGCTTGCTCATCCCATCCGTAAGCTTCCAGAGCTGAAGCGTCAGACCTGTAGCAGGAATCCCCCACGACAGATCCAGCACATGGGTGGTAAGACGCCCGCTCATTATGCTGTCTCTCCGGCCAGATCTGCACGGCTGACAGAAAAGCCCTGAAAACCATAGGGTGGACGAGGTTCGGTGAATACTCCACCTTTAGTTTCTTCTGGCTCAACAATGGTTTCCCAGGTCCGGTTATTGGACTCAAATGAAACAGTAGCCAGCTGCGGAAAACGGGACAATACGCGCAGCCCAATTTGATAAATCAACGATTGGATTGATGGACTGTTCAGCTCATGAAAAGCGCTATGGGCGATATCGCGAACCTGCTCCGCAGCCACATATTGGCCTAGATCTCCATCCAGAGCATGCTCAACACCACTGTAGGTCCAGTTAATATTTAGAAAAATATAAAGCGGACGGTCAAAGCTCTCCGGCAATGTTGTGTACTCATCACGGACGAATCCATAAAACGAGCTTCCACTCACTTTTATCAGCTGTAAATCCTTCAATCGGCATTCATGAGCGATAACCTCAGACCCATTCTCTCCACGTTTTATAGTTAACGAAGCCGAATAAGATTCATTATTGGAGTGACGCAGTACTAAATGACTCTGTATAAGCCCCTCAACCCCGGGCACCATTACCTGTTCAAAAGGTAACCGGTCTGCGGAAACTGAAACTGCGGTGACATGATCGTATTTATCGAGAAAACGGCGGCTTAGAAGCTGCAGCAGCCCCTCCGTTGTGCTTCCAGTGTAGTCCGCGGTATTGCGCAGAATAAAATTTTTCATAGAATCGGTAGCAACAACCATGGAATTATCCCCCTCTGAAAAAGAAGGAAGAAACGCTTCGCCCGTGACCGCGAATGTAATATTATGTGCGAATATAATGTTGTCACAGCCCGTGAAGGAAGATTCGGGAACGGGGGTAACGGCCAGCGGTTTAGCATAGGTACGATAAGTTAACACATCACTTTTTCCATAAAACATTGTACGTCCGTTAATTGGTTCCAGCATGGCTGACACCCTCCCCGTTTATGATGAATGAGTGAATGAATAATTAAATAATTAAATCACTTAAGCGAAATCTCGTAATTGTACCGACTTCAGAAAAGGCTTGAACCCATTCCTCCTGTGGGGAACGCTCTACTCGCACTCCAATGGCGCTGATAATGTCATCTTTGTTTTTGCCACGAACAGCTAGAATAAAAGGGAAATGAAATTTGTCCGTATACTTTTGATTCAGATCATTTAATAGTTTGAACTCTTCCGTTGTTAACCGATCCAGTCCAGCTCCCTGCTGCTCCGAGGCAGACAAAGCCGTAACTTGAAGCCTAGTCGCCAAATCTGGGTGAGCTTTTAATAGTTCCTCCATTCGGCTCCGGTCAGCACTCAGTACGGTCTGCATCATGGTGCTATGCAAATGCTCAAAAGAATGGAACGGAATCTGCTTATAAGCCTCCTCTGCTACCCACGGTGAATGTTCAAAAATGCCGCCTAGATGCTTCACAAAATCCGTTATACTCATGGCATTTATCTCTTCCAACGTAAACCTGCCTTCAGAAACGACCATCACTCAACCTCCAATAGCTTTGTTTACAGCCCGTAAAATGCCACCGTACCCCGTACAGCGACAAATGTTACCCGATAAAGCTTCTTCCACTTCAGCCTGAGAAGGATGCGGGTTCTCTTCCAGCAGAGCAACCACCGAGATAACCATCCCTGGTGTACAATAACCGCATTGGAACCCCCCCTCTTCTAAAAAAGCCCGCTGAACGGGATGCAGGCCTACTTCACTAAGACCCTCAATTGTTGTAATTTCCGCACCTGAGCATTGATAGGCCATAACCAGACATGAATTCACTGGACGTCCATCCACCAGCACCATACATGCCCCGCAGCGGCCAATCTCACATGAACGTTTGGTGCCGGTCAGCTCCAAATCTTCACGTATGACATTTAAAAGCCGGCGGGAAGGTGGAATCTCCGTGGATATCGCTTTCCCATTGAGATTGCAATTAAAGGTGAACCTCTCTTCTGCAAAAGCTACCTCAGACGATAAGGGTTCAAGGTTATCTTCATCTAGATTGTGATCTGAATTATGGCTCGGCATGGATGTTCACCACCTTTTGTGGAATAAACGGTGTAGACTGCAGCCATTCGGGATCAATGGGCAGCTTGGTTACCCGCTTCCCTACAGCCTGAAATATGGCTGACACGACTGCCGGAGCTAAATTGACGGAACCCACCTCTCCAATACCGCGAGGACCGTACGTGTCATGATCCGGCAAATCCTCTATCGGCTGCACCTGAATACTGCCATTCATATCGGCAATGGTCGGTACCAAATAGGTGTCTAAATTTTTGGTGACATAGCTGCCGCCTGACATCACAGCATCCTCTGACAAGGTGAAGCCTACCGCCATACTGCTGCCACCTTCGATCTGTCCAAGATAACCTTGCGGATTAGCCACCGGTCCCGCCGCTACCGCATGATATTGGTCCAGTACACGAACACGTCCAGTAAGCAGATTAACTTCCACGCGGACTGCGATTGCAGAATAGGTATATAGGAAATGTGCCCCCACTCTTTTAAAGGGTGTGGTTGGATAAGTAAACTTTGTATTACAGACAATAGGTTCTGAAATATGCTGTGCCAAGTCCTTGTAAGTCAGAAGCAGACCGCCGTCTTTTAGCCAAATACCACCAGGGCCGAGCTTCATTTCATAGTTATCCAGCTCCGGCTTTATCATCGCAGCTGCCTGCAGCACTCGAGCGGTGAAGTCTGGACGCAGCCGTTTCAAGGCCATCCACATCATGCTGGTTGATCGGGAAGCCGTACTAGATCCGCTATCGGGCACAACATCCGTATCGCCAATGACGATGCTTAGATCCTCTGCCGCCAAGCCAAACTGTTCAATCAGCATTTGTTCCATTGTTGCAATTAAGCCCTGACCAAACTCCTCGTAACCAAACACCGCCTCAATCTTGCCCTCTAGCGTCAAAGAGAGCCTGCCTCCCGCCGGATCGGGAATACCATAACCAAGTCCTGCACCATGCATAGCTATTGCAGCACCCGTGCCAGTTACGATCCAAGGTTCCACAACACCTGAATCACTGTCTGTAGATGCGGCCTCAGTCATAAGAGGCGAACCCGCCAGCGCTTCCCACACCTGAAAGGCACCATCGGTCTGAGCAATTTCCTGACCCAGTGGCCCCAGATCTCCATATTTACGCAAATTGCGGCGGCGCATTTCCCACGGATCGATCTGCAATCGCTCAGCCAACCGATCGATTTGTCCCTCCAAAGCGAAAATCGCCTGATTGCCGCCAAAACCGCGAAATTCACCAGATACACCGTTATTGGTATATACAGCAAATCCCTTCACATCCACATGATCGATGATATAGGGGCCCATCACATGTTCTGTCGCGAAGTTGAGCACCTCCGCCCCCAGTGTTGCGTAAGCTCCCGTATCCGAAATAATGCTGACCTGATGTGCCCTGATGATTCCTTCGGGGTCGCAGCCAGTCTTCATGGTGATTTTCATGGGATGGCGTTTTAGTCCTGCACGTACCGATTCAGCTCTCGAATTATGCAGTCTTACCGGACGGAGTGTCCGCAAGGCGAGTAGTGCTCCATACGGCTGTACATTCAGCTCGTCTTTTCCTCCAAAGGACCCGCCGATAGGACTCGAGATGACGCGAATATCTTCTTGAGGTATAGCCAGAATTCTGGATAGCTGCAGGCGATCCATCAACCCATGTTGTGTAGCTGAATATACGGTAAGCCGTCCGTTATCCTCTGGGATAAACACTCCACCTTCAGTCTCCATATAGGTGTGCATTTGGCGTGGTGTATAGTAAGTCTCCTCTACCACATGACAGCAATCCGTAAATACCGTTTCCGGCTCCCCTTTCCGATATTCCGTATGATGAAGCACGTTTCCCTCGGCATGCAGCAGAATTGCGTCCTTTTTCATCGCCTCTTCCGGATTCTCGAGTATGGGTAGAAGCTCATAATCCACTTCGATAAGAGATAAGGCGTATTCCGCAATTTCGTCCGTCTCAGCCGCGACTGCCGCAATCGCATCGCCAGTGTAACGCACACGGTCACTGCAAAATACCGGTTGATGCGGCAAAGCTATGCCAAAGCCGTTAAGTCCGGGCACATCCTCATGAGTGATTACAGCGTGTACACCAGGGACTTCAATGGCCTTCTCAATGCGTATAGACAAAATACGAGCATGTGCCTGCTCACTGCGGAGCACGCGGCCGATCAACATTCCTTCTGCCCTCATGTCGGTCAAATACTGCAGCTTACCGGATACCTTACCCTCTCCATCAGGTCGTGTACGCCAGCGGCTACCGCTGGATTCCTTATTCAGCAGCATTTTCCCTCTCTCCTTTCGTCGGGTTATTCACCTCTTAACTTCGTATATTCATAGCCTTCCACAGCTCAGATACAACCAAATTGCCAGCAGTCTTTTTCTTGTAAAGTTCTGTTGCAAAGGGATCACTATACGTCTCAAAGCTGTTCTCAATCACTTCATATAAAGAAGCCAACAGCTCCTCTGTATACCTCACACCTTCAAGCATAACTTCTGCCCTACTTAGTCGCTGCGGCCGCCCAGAGCCCCCACCTGCGGCGATACGCACCTCACGGAAACGGTGTTCCTCATCGATCGATGCTGAGATTGCTACCGTTACAAGTGAAGGGGTGAACGCTTCCCTGCGGCCAACCTTACGGAAAATTTCTAGCCTATCCGTTAACGGACTCTCTAAGCGAGTAGGTGAGATGCGAATCTCAGCCACAAGATCTGCCGCAGGTTTTATCCCGCTCCAGTGATTGTTTAGCCACTCTATCAAAGGTAGAGCCGTCATAAATTTGCCGTCAAAGGAGATTAACTCCGCCTCATAGACCAGTAACGCAGGTAGAATATCTCCGAAGCCAGAAGCGATATTGCCCCCGAGCGTGGCAAGATTACGCACCGACGGAGCCGCTATGCAGCGTGCAGCCTCTTGCAGTGCAGGAGCCACGGCCTGCAAATGCTCATTACTGCGGCACTGGGAGAGTGGAACAAGAGCACCCAGAGATAAGTGAAATTCCGTTAAGGTAATGTCGCCGAGATTTGTAATTTGCCGAAGATCAATCAGCTGTTTGGGCATATGAGCCGTTCCATTTTCCCACTCTGTTCTCAGCAGTGTTCCTCCTGCGACATATCGAGCACTGTCTCCAAACGCAGTTTTTCTCTCCCAAGCTTCGTGCAGGCTGCGGGGTTGAATTACTTCAGGTAGCCTACCTTCCTCTTCCCGTAAAACTCCCATACACTCCGCCTCCTTTTTGAGTACCAGATTGCTGCTTCCCTTCTCGTATAACCTGCCTTAAAACCTTTGTTCCCGAATATAAGGAACTCCGAGCGCCTCCGGTGTGCCAGATGGTTTGTTGCGATTGCGGTACCCCAGGTACATCAGGACCAGAATGGTCACAAGGTACGGAATCATTTTGAGAAAATAGGGCGGAACCGCACTCCCCAGCAATTGAATACGGAAGCCAAGTGAATCCAATGCCCCAAAAAAGTAAGCGCAGAACAAGGCGCGCAGCGGATTCCATCTGGCAAAAATCACTAGCCCTACCGCAATCCAGCCTCGACCGGCTGTCAGCCCTTCATTCCAGGTTGGCGCGTAGGCCAATACCATATCCGCTCCGGCCAGGCCGATGAGAGCAGCACCGGTGATCACATAACTGTAGCGGATAAGCTGTACACGGATCCCCATCACATCTGCGGTAGCCGGACTGTCTCCGACTGCCCGCAAATGCAGGCCCCATGAAGTGCGGTGAATTAGTAGATGCAAAACAAGCACTAGCAGTAGGCTGAACCAGGTTAGGTAATCCATGTTGCCGAATATTTTTCCGATGAACGGTACATTTTCCAGCCAAGCCAGATGCAGCTTAGGAGATGTTCCTGGCAAAGGAATGCCGCTGATCGGTTTACCAAGATAAGCGCTCAACCCACTGCCGAACAGGGTCATCGCAAGACCGGACATCGTTTGATTTGCCCGCAAGGTCACACAGAGAAAAGAATGCAGCAATCCAAGCACAGCCGTTACAGCTACGGTAGCCAGCAGAGCCAGCAACAGGTTTCCGGAGCGAATATACACGATACAAGTGGTGACTGCTCCCATCAGCATCAGACCTTCAGCCCCAAGCTGTATAATGCCGGCTCGTTCATTTAGAATGCCTCCCAGCGTAGCCAGCAGCAGCGGGGTCCCTGCGGAAATAGCGGCAATAAGTAGCTGTGTTGTAAAATCCATTGCCTATTTCCCCCCTTTCAGCTGAACCCGGCTACGGCGAATACGGAAACGATAGATCATATCACCAGCAATTAAGAAAAACAGGATGGAGCCTTGCAGCATTTCTGATATTGATGAGGGCAGCCCGATGGTTTGAACACTATATCCGCCAACAATTAAGCCACCGAATAGAATAGAAGAAACGATTAGACCGAGTGGATTCAATTTGGCCAGCCAAGCCACAATAATGGCGGTGTATCCATAACCCGGTGAAATGCCCTGCATCAGCTTGTGAGTAACACCGGAGACCTCCGCCATGCCAGCGATCCCGGCGAGCCCCCCACTGATCAGCATGACGATAATAATATGGCGCTTGATAGGAATCCCCGCGTATCTGGCTGCAACAGGATTGGCCCCAATCAGCCGGAGCTCGTAACCCCACTTGGTAAAACGAATCATTAAGTAATAAATCACAACGGCGATAAGTCCAAATAACAATCCGATATGAAGTCTTGTACCTCCGAGAACAGGCAGCGACTGAGCTGCAGTGAACATAGGTGATCCCGGGAAATTAAATCCTTTAGGATCTTTCCAAGGTCCGAATACCACGTAATCGAGCGCCAATAGGGCAACATAATTCAGCATTAATGAAGTGATTAGCTCATTCACTCCAAAATGCGTCCGCGGAATAGCTGTCAGCAGTCCCCAAAACGCACCCGCGGCAATCCCGAACAGCAGCATTAAGCTCAGGGACCAGAATGTAGGTAAGTCAGGAAAATAAATCGTGACCGCTGTGGCCGCCATAGCCCCAACGGTTAACTGGCCTTCTGCTCCAATATTCCATACCGAAATGCGGTAAGCCACAGCAATCCCAAGCCCACATAGGAGTAGCGGGATCGCTTTAACCATCGTTTCCGTGAGCCCATACGCAGTGCCAAATGCGCCACGGAACATTTTTTCATAGACCAGCACCGGATTCATGCCATTCGCCGCAATAAATAGGGCACACAACAAAAGCGCTAAAATTATAGATACAATAGGTGTCCACCAAGGAGAACGGATGCGGCTGGCATCGTATTCGAAACGTAGAGAGAATCGTTTTCCGGAGTGGGAGGGGAGGGGTTCCAGTACAGCTGCTGCGGTATTTCTTCCATTCTCCAGGCTCATACGGCGCTCTCCTCTCTATTATGAATACCAGCCATTAGTAGTCCGATGCTCTCTCGATTCGCTTCCTCATGTGTACTCTCACCAATAATTGAGCCGTTATAGATCACTAGAATCCGGTCGGATAACTGAAGCAATTCATCTAAATCCTCCGAAATTAATAACACGCCACTACCTGAACCACGCAGCTCCATAAGAAGGTCGTGGACACCAGCCGTGGCACCTACATCCAGCCCTTGTGTCGGATGAACGGCGACCATCAGCTTCGGCCGATGACTGATTTCACGTGCAAAGAGCAGCTTCTGCTGATTACCACCTGACAACTGTTGTACTGGCGTCTCCAGCTCAGGTGTTTTGACGTTAAAGCGCTGAACCAGCTCCTGTGACCACAAACGGTTCTTCCCGGACTTCAAGAAACCAAATTTGGAGTGCTCCTCTGAGCGGTAAGACTTAAACAAAAGATTATCCACCGATCCGAGGCGCCCAGCTAAACCGCTCTTCATCCGGTTCTCCGGCACGTGGGAGATTCCTGAATCAATTGCCCCTCTAACCGAAGCCGATTTCACCGTCTGTCCATCAAACGTGATTTCACCACTTTTCCAGCCTCTAAGACCTGTTAACACTTCAGCCAGTTCCTTTTGCCCATTGCCAGCTACCCCAGCTACGCCTACAATCTCCCCTTTACATACGTTCAGAGAGAAGTGATCCAGTGCTTTTCGCCCGTGATCGGCATATACGTCCACATCTTTCACTTCTAATAAAGAATCCCCTTCAGTGGCTTCCCGTTCTTGACGGGTGATGGTTACTTCCTTGCCCACCATCAGACGAGCCAGCTCCAGTTCATCTGTATCTGCCGTGGTCAGCGTGGCGATCATTTTCCCTTTGCACATGACGGAAATCCGATCGGAGGACGCCATAACCTCTTTCATTTTATGAGTAGTCATAATGACCGTCTTTCCTGCTTGCTTCATGACCCGCAGCGTTTCAAATAGCTGTTCCACCTCTCCAGGGGTCAATACAGAGGTTGGTTCATCCAATATAATAATGTCAGCCCCGCGATACAGCGTCTTAACGATTTCAACACGCTGCTGTTCACCCACGGACAACTGCCAGATCGGGCGATCCACCGGGAAATTCAGTCCAAACCGTTCCGCTAATGCCTTGATCTCCTTGTGTTTGTTCTTCATCCACTTACGGCCGCGCCAGAAAGACGACTTTTCGCCAAGCACGATATTTTCTGCTGCTGTGAGGCTTTGCACCAATCTAAAGTTCTGAAAAACCATACCTACACCCAGCTGCGCAGCATCTTTAGGAGAACGGATCTGAGCACCTTTCCCATGAATGAAGATTTCTCCTTCATCTGCTCTGTACACCCCTGACAGCATGCTCATCACCGTGCTCTTCCCGGCCCCATTCTCCCCAAGCAACGCATGAATCTCACCCGCATTTGCCGAAAAGTCGACTTGATCACTGGCGGTTACCGAGCCGAATTTTTTCACAATCCCCCGCATTTCAACTGAAGTTCCCCGCATGGCCTGAACCCCTCCTTCCTTCAAGTTGTAGTACGGGTGGGGAAGTTTCCGCTTAACGGAACCCGCCCCACCCATAGATTGTGCACATTTTATTCAGCATTTTTAAACATTATTGCGGGATAGTTCCTTCCACACCTTTTACGAGCCAGTTCATGCCCAGCACTTCCTCCAAGGTCAGCTTCTGACCCTCCTGAACCTTCACATTCCCTTGATTATCTGAGATCGGACCTGTGAAAACCTCAAGCTCACCACTGATAATTTTGGCTTTGGCGTCTTCGACAAGCTTTTTCACATCATCTGGGATCTTATTCCCGAAAGGAGCCAGCTCCACCATACCGTCAGCCATATCACCGGAATATTGCTCGCTCTTCCAGGTTCCATCCATCACTGCCTGCACAGCCTTTACGTAATACGGACCCCAATTCCACACCGGATTTGTTAAATAATTGTCCGGTGCGTATTTGCTCATATCCGAGTCATTTCCCCCGGCAAAAGCCCCTCGTTCAGCAGCAGCCTGCAGTGTTGCAGGTGAATCCTGATAGGCCAAAAGCACATCTGCGCCCTTATCCAGCAAGCTGATTGCCGCTTGACGTTCAGTCGTCGGGTCATACCATGTATTCGTCCATACCACATTCACCTTTACATCAGGATTGACACTTTGTGCCCCAAGGGTAAAAGCATTCAAATTATAGATCACTTCGCTGATCGGAAAAGCGCCCACATAACCCAGCAGATTGTTTTTGGTCATTTTTCCTGCCGCTATGCCGCTCAGATAGCTGGCCTGATAGTTCTTCCCGAAGTAGGTTCCCATGTTCTCTGCGGTTTTGTAACCCGAAGCATGCAGGAACTTCACGTTGGGGAATTTGCCCGCTACATTTAATGTAAAATCCATATATCCGAAGCTCGTTGTAAACACGATGTCATGTGATTGCGCAAGCTCTGTGATGATTCGTTCGGCGTCAGCACTTTCAGGGACATTTTCTACAAAGTCAGCTTTAATCCCAAGCTCCTTCTCCATATACAGCCGTCCTTGATCATGTTGGTACGTGTAGCCGCCATCCCCTGGAGGTCCGATATAAACAAAAGCAACCGTCGGTTTCTTTGCAGCCGGTTCTGTAGTTGCAGTTACTTCTGTTGCCGCTGTAGTTGTCGCTGTTGCCTCAGTTGCATTTGTAGAAGTATTATTATTGCTGCCACACCCCACCAAAGCCACCGTCATTAGAAGCATTAATGCAAGACAAGATGTTATGAACTGACCCCTTTTTTTCATAATTCTCCTCCTCCAAATCATCTCTCATTATGGCTGCAACCATTAATGTACTTCTACTATACTTAGAGGTGGCCTTGGCGTAAATTTATATAACATACGTTTGTATATGAATATAAGAATCAGAACTTTTTTTGTGTGTAATGCACTAATTGGTTTTCCAATGGTAAGATTCGTGTCATATTATATGACAAGAAGTGAAAAAGGAACACTGTTTCAGATCACTTTCCAGACTATTCTTTACTTCACTTTCCATTTCTCAGAATCCATTGCTCCTGAATCTCACCAAAATCCTCTTTTGTATCTGCGTCCATGAAATAATGGGCAAACTCAGATTCCAGAACAATCCCCTTATAATCAGGTGAACGCAATATCCCCGCCGCTCCTCGATCTCCATCTAATCCCTGTAGTGCTGGAAACAATGTCTTCGAGAACAAAGCCGGGGGCATGGCCGACCCATTGCTGACGCTAGCGACATAGTCCATCTCCGGAGATTGTTCAAACGTTTGTATTAGACGGTTAACTAATGCTGTAGTAATAAATGGCTGATCCGCAAGCGCCACAACTACTGCATCGGGCTGTAAAGGTAATACCGCATTAAGGCCGCAGCGCAGTGAAAAAGACAATCCTAGATGTGCGGTTAAGCAAGTTTCGGTACGTCTGGATCCTTGCGGTTCAATCGCGGGTGGCAGCCATTCCAAGTTGTCATCCGCACGCACTACCACGATTAGCGGTTCTAGATTGCAACGATCCAATTCACTAAGCGCGACGCTCCCTAGGGAGACCTCCTGCGACAATTTCAGTGAAACCTTGGACACGCCCATCCGCCTGCTCTGCCCCGCTGCCAAATATATTCCTGCTACCTTCAATACTATCCACTCCTTCGGGCAGCTCTCGTGAGCCTACCCTTCTAATTTGAATAATTTCCGCTATAATACTGACCGCTATCTCCTCCGGACCTTCTCCTCCAATCGGCAACCCTACAGGTGCATGCAAAGATGCAGGAGCCTCAAGCCCTTCCAGTAAAAGAGATATCCGCGCCTTCGAACCAATAATCCCTATATATAGAGGAGCAAGCGGAATCACACTCTCCAGGAACTGTCTATCTCGCCCAAGTTGATGACTGCAAATCAATACATAATCTCGCTGAGCTACGCCCAAGCGTTGAACAACCTCCGTAGGAGAACAAATGATTCGTTCCGCGCGAGAGAACTCATTTTGCAGACTCCCTTCACGCCAATCCGCAACCGCAACCCGAAAGCCAACTCTGTCAGCAAGTTCCGCAATCGGAACCATATCACGTCCCCCGCCAAAAATCACAAGCCGCGGTTTAGGCACAAAGCATGTATGAAATGCTGTCAATTCAGCTGAAGCGGCCATAAAGCGACCTGCCGCTAGGTTTTCTTTTGCCGAGTGGGATAATTTCGGATGTTTCTTGCTCTGCGGCAGTACAATGTCTGGATCCAGCTCCAGCTTATAGGCAAAACCGTTCTCCACTGCTTCGCGGAACAGAATTAGCTCCTCTCCCCTAGCCAATCTGTCACTCGCCTGCACTAAAAGCTTGTAGAGCTGACCCTGCACGGGTTCAAGCACTACTTTGATTTTGCCTCCACAGCCGACAACCTCACCCCAGGACAGATCATCCGGAGACAGCATGTTGTATTCCACAATTTCGGGCAGCCCTCGTTCCCAGATCTCAGAGGTACGTAGCTCCAGATCGCTCTCCAGACAACCTGGACTCAGACTCCCAATCGTGCCCCCTTCAAAAAACAGCATCACTGCCCCGGGTTTACGATACGAGTGTCCCTCTACCTCAATCAGTGTTGCCAGCACCGCAGGCGCCTGATGGGTTTGAATATGCATTGCGATCTCATGTGTATTCACGAGGCTCCCTCCTCCGTGTTTGCATTTCAACCCAGACCTTAGTCCCGCCCAAGCATTCTCCGAAACATGAACACTAACTTCAGCCTCATTAGATCATTTATTTTTTTAAAATCGACATCCAAGAGCTCACTAAGCTTCTCGATCCGGTAGGTAGCCGTGTTTCGATGAATAAACAACTTTTTGGCTGTCTCATTGACATGCCCATCGTTCTCTAGATAAACCTCCAGCGTCCGCAGCATTTCTCGCACATACTCCGGCTCACGGCTAAGCAGTCCTCTAAGCGTACCGTTGCAATATTTCTCCATGACCTCTGTCGGGATTTGCCCAAGAAGCAAGGAAAGCTCAAGCTGCCGATAATGCACAACATTCCCATGCACCCCCTCAAACTGAAGCATCCCCATACATTCCTTCACCTCCGCAAAAGCCTCCTTCAGCCCATCTGGCTTCAATTTACAACTACTTATTGCAGCTCGTGGATAATACCCCTTGTCAAACTTAAGGTTGTCAAAACAAGCCTGGATTACATCCCGAAATTGCTCAGGACTCCGAAGAGCTGCCGGATAGATGGACAATAATCCTTGGTCTACAATCACATGAATGGCCTTTAATTCCCGCAGTACGGGGTGTTCAGTGTATTCTTCTTTTAATCTAAGCAGCTCACTTTGGCGTTCTTCAACAGTCGCAACAATATCAGTTAATACTAGTTGAAATGGCGACTGAAGCAGTTCAATTTCCAATTCGAGCGTAGCCTGTGCTAAATCGGCGTAAGATAAGTTACCATTTAAACAACGTCTCAGCAATCCGCTAAACTCCCTGTGTTCTGCCTGTTCAAAATAATCTTCGTAACCTGAATGAATATGATATGAAATAAGTTCAGCTCCCTGAACGAACAAGCTTTCTTCCATTGGGAGCAATAAAGGGTCGATGGCACAAAACAATAGATATCCGGAGCACTTCTCTCCTTGCAAAAGTGGTGTACGGTAGCCCACATGATCTCCCACACGAAAGCGCTGATTCCGTTTCTGCCATGGCCACCCCTCCAGCAACTGTGAGGTCTGGTATTCAGAATTGTTATAGATTACATCCCCGCGTGCGCTAACCACCACAAATGAATGGCCAATCACTTCAGACACCGAGTCAAACAGTGGACGGCTACGAACAGATCGCAGGGCAAATTGCATCAGCTTTTTCTGCTTCTCCATTATGCTCTGCAAAACATGAGTGCTCCGGCTAAGCTCGGCGCGAAACAGGCCATTCATCTGATCCGAAAAAGTGAACTGGAACGGCAACTGGATTAAGGGGAAGTTAAGGCTCTCCGCTTCTGCGACCAGTTGCTCTGGTACTTCATCCCAAAACCGACCCAGCTTAATGCCCAAGGCTGAAGATCCCCGGCGATTCAAAGTCTGTAGCAAGGCAGAGGCTTCCTCCATATTGTCCTTTATCAAATAGGCTGTCGTTAGCAGCATCTCGCCTTCTTTGATCCAATCCGAAATATCAGGGGCATCCATCACATTAATTGACTTCACAATTCGATGTTTCCCTTTAGACCCAGCGATAAGCTTCGCCTCGGACAAAGGATAAATGGACAACGCTTCTTCAACCGTAAGATGCATGCCACCCCTCCTTTTTAGGATCAATTGAATCATTTCTAATTTATAATGTTATTTTATGTAACATTATAATTAAAATGAACCTCCTTGGATAGAGTTAAATTAAAAATTAATGGTTATTACGTTAGTTAATATAACATTAAATGAACATAACTGATGAATCATTAATCTTTAGTTCACATCACTTGTGTGAGTAGTATAATTAGATCGGACAATATTAGGATGGATTTGGAGGGGATCTTTTGAGTAAAAAGCAAGTGTTTACGGGTTCACCCTGGGAGTCGATGGTTGGATATTCTCGCGCCATCCGAATCGGCAATCGTATCGAAGTCGCAGGAACAACAGCCATGCAAGACGGGGAAGTAGTCGGTGTAGGAGATCCATACGCGCAGACGAAATTCATTCTACATACCATCGAAAAAGCGCTAAACCAGCTAGATGCTGATTTGTCGCATGTAATTAGAACAAGAATGTTCGTGACAGACATCTCACGCTGGGAAGAAGTTGGCAAAGCACACGGCGAATTTTTCAAAGATATTCAGCCTGTAGCAACCATGGTAGAGGTAAAAGCGCTTATTGATCCACTATTGTTAGTAGAAATAGAAGTCGAAGCAATCGTAGAATAGAGCTCGGACGTGGCATGGCACCTTCTTCACGGAAGGTGCTTTGTTTGCGTGTTCAGATGAAACGCGAGCGTGTCGCGGCTGACCTTTATGGTGTGGGGTATTTATACCCCTTCTTCCGGTAATATCGCCAGAATTCTTGGATTCTGGGGGATTTATCCCCCTCTTTTCGGCTATATGACAGGAATTACAGGATTCTAGTGTATTTATACCCTTCTTCCCTGCAATATGAGCCAATTTCGCACATTCTACGGGATTTATACCGTTATTTTCAGCTATATGAGCTAATTTCGCGCATTCTACAGGATTTATACCGCTCTTCTTCTTCGCATGAAGGTGTTTACTGAAATACTGGTCTTAAGTCAACTTTTGAGCGCTGAATTTATCTTTTACTCTAACACACCATTATTGAACCTGCTTCATCACATTGAGATCATTTTTTTCAAAACCAATTTCACCTATCATCTCAAAACCCATCAAGTCCCGTCATCTCAAGACCGCCGCCAAACCTCCTTCACCCAAGAGAGTAACTGAAGATCCTGACCATGTCCGGCGATAACCGACAATCCCAGCGGCAGTCCATTTGTAGAGAGCATAGGTAATGTTACTTGAGGTAGGCCTGCCAATCCAGCTATACAGCTCAACATCATCGCCCCACTACGGTTCTCCTCCAATTGACGCAAACCTCCTCCACGCAGTGGAGCAGGACCAGGTACTGTCGGAATCACAAGACAATTATCTTCCCCCAGCAGCTGGCGCAATTGAGTAGAAATCTCCGTTCGTTTATTCAGAGCGATACTGTGGTCCTTGCCAGTTAAGTTAGCAGCCCAAGAGAACCGTGCTGCAATATCTGGCCCAAAGAATGGTTCTACCTTCTCAATCCAGGCGCAATGGGTTGTCCAGATTTCACTACCCTGTAACTCTCGAAAAACATCCATCCAGACCTTCAATCCTTCTGGAGCAATTTCAGTTTCAAAGTAATGATAAGCACCAGTCCGCAAGCGGTTCAATCCATTTGCTAGAACACTCCCATCCTTTGGATCGACCAAATTCCAACAGTCCGTAGCGACAAATAAAGTCCCCATTTTCTTTTGTATTTTATTCTCCAATTCATCCTCTTCATTTTTTCTCCCATCGTTCTCTATATTCAATTTTAAATTTCCTTCAATACTCATCGTTACTTTTTCATCCATGCGCCCAATTCCAAGTAAAACCTCCCCAACCTTCTGGAGCACATCCATACGATCAGCCATCCAGCCTACTGTATCAAATTGCGGTGATAACGGGATCACACCTTCCATATTCACAGCACCATGCGTCGGTCGAAAGCCATATACCCCGCAATAGGCGGAAGGGACTCGAATAGAACCACCTGTATCTGTTCCGAGCGCAAAATCAACACTACCTGAAGCTACCGCTACTGCCGACCCACTAGAAGAACCACCCGGGATACAACCTGCGGCACGGGGATTTATGGGCGTTCCATAATGATGGTTCTCACCACCCAGACTGTACATCAGCTCATCCGTATGAGTCGCTCCTCGAAGCGTCGCTCCCGATTGGAGCAGCTGGCGCACTACTGCCGCATGTTCTGTAGAGGGATCGTGGCTCCGCAGCCAATCTGGATTACCTGCAGAAGAGTTGTGCCCTGCTATCGCATACACATCTTTTACAGCAAAGGCCATTCCGTCCAATATCCCATTCCCTAAACGTCCGACTGTTAGCTCAGAATCTATGAACGCGCCATACCGATTATCCAGAACCATAGCTCCATCCTCACCTCACCGTTCATTCTAAGATCTTAATCAACCAGTCTATCCTCTTAATCATTCCCCTGAGTTCTTTTCGTAGCACTACACTAGATTCTCCCATGACACTATTTTTACAAAATAATAGGAGCATCTCACCCTACCAACCTATCGCCGCGCCATCGCAGCGCGGGTCTGTCCCCCCACTACGATATCCATTGTCATCTATGGATATCGCGTGAGCATGACCCACGCTCCCGTCATATGCTTCCACTTTCCGTACAATATGACCGGCTCCCGCCAGATCTGCCAGCACCTCATCCGCTACCCGTCCCTCTACCTTCAGCTCCTGCGTAGGTTCCCCCCACGTTCTCCCCCATACAAAACGCGGTTCACTTACAGCCGTTTGCGGATTCATCCCATAATGCAGCATCCTAGTAAGTAGCAACGTTTGAGTCTGCGGCTGACCTTCACCACCTTGCGTACCATATAGAATCGCAGGTTTGCCCTCGCGGCAGGCCATGGCTGGCATCAGTGTGTGGAAGCTGCGCTTATGCGGTTCAAGCGTATTGATATGGCTCGGATCAAGCGAGAAAAACGAACCCCGATTCTGAAGCAGAATTCCTGTATTCCCAGCAACCACACCTGAGCCAAACTCAAAATACAGGCTCTGAATAAAGGAAACCGCATTTCCCTCCTCATCCACCACCGCAGCATATGCAGTATCACTACCAATAGGCTGACTTGTCAGCTGTGCCGCTTTTTGCATCGAGATCGTAGAGGCTAGTTGCCCTGCATAGTTCTTATCCAGCAACTGCACCAAAGGAATAGCACTAAAATCCGGATCTGTAAGCACTCTATCCCGATCACGAAAACTCAGCTTCAGCGCTTCAACAAGCAGGTGGTAATATTCATAAGAGCCATGCTCGATTTCTCCAAAATTAAAATGCTCCAATATATTAAGACTCATCAGTCCCGTAAACCCTTGAGAGTTTGGCGGCACTTGATACACCTTATGCCCATGATATTCCGCATGAATCGGCTCGACCCAATTCCCATGATGATCCGCGAAATCATCCCGTGTGAGATAGCCCCCAGTTGCCAGCATATAATCACAAATATCTCCAGCAATCTTCCCCTTATAAAAAGCGTCCCGTCCACCCGCAGTCAACGTCCTCAGGGTTGTCGCCAGTTGTGTCTGCTGAAATCTCGATCCAGCAGACACAGCCACTCCACCCGGCATATAAATCGCGGACGCCTCCGCCGACAACGCTGCTCCAGCAAACAGCGTATTATTCCGCTGGTCCGGCGACAGCGGAAACCCACTCTGAGCATAGCCGATGGCTGGCTCCAGCACCTCTGCCAGCGTTAAGCGGCCATACTTACTGAGCATGGCGTCCCAGCTATCCACCATCCCCGGCACGGTGATGGCACTGCGGATCCCCCGCCTCGGAATAGCTCCCTCTCCGGCATAACAACTTCTGCGAACTCCGTAACCCGACCGTCCACTTCCGTTATACGCCCGGACACGCGCCTCTTCTGCGCTATAGGTCAACCAGAACGAATCCCCACCAAGCCCCGTCATATGCGGGTAAACTACAGCGAGCGTCGCACTAACCGCCACCGCCGCATCAAAGGCATTCCCCCCTTTTCCCAAAATGCGCGCACCCGCAGCCGAAGCTAAATAATGAGGGCTGACGACCATTGTTTTTGTGCCTATTACAGGTTTCTCCGCCATGTTCCCCACTCCCTATTAACTTCTCACTTAATTAGTGTCATTTAACATTACATAAAAATCCCTTGTCAATCGGTTATGCTAAACCTCAAAATAACCATCCTCTTTTTGTGATTCATGCACAAAGATTAGCTAATTTCTATTCAGCCTCGTAGCTTCACACATATGAATTGTATAGAATGGGCTCTAAACACAAAGGGAGGTCTCACGTGATATCCATCCATAAAGATTATGTACAATTAGCTATCGCCATGTTCAGAACTGGGATTGTCGGCTATGGCGGAGGGCCTTCCGTGATTCCATTAATCCGGCATGATGCGGTAACTCGCTATACTTGGCTGAGCGACGATGAATTCGGGGAGACATTGGCGATTGCCAACGCGCTACCGGGACCTATTGCTACTAAAATGGCTGCTTATCTTGGATATAAACTTCGAGGAGTTAGGGGGGCGATACTGTCAGTTTTGGCACATATTTTACCTAGCTGCCTGGCCATGATCATACTGTTATCGGCTGTAAATTATTTAAGTAGCTCAAAAGTAGTAGCTGGAATGATCGCGGGGGTATCTCCTGTCATTGCTGTCATGTTAGGAATAATGGCATATGAGTTTGCGCAAAAAGCTTATAAAGGGCTAGGAAAATATCTCAGCGCTGTCTTCATCCTTCTCGCCTTACTTCTGCTACAAATAATTCACATACATCCAGCTCTCGTAATCGTACTTTTTCTAGGTTACGGAGCCGTTCATTACCGGATCATCGCGAAGCAACAACAAGGAGGATCAAATTGATGGACTGGTTAGAGCTCATATACGGATTTTTCATGGCGAATTTGCTTGGATACGGCGGTGGTCCTTCCTCTATTCCATTGATGTATCAAGAAATCGTTCCCCATTACGGCTGGCTGACCGATGAACAATTCTCTAACATGCTTGCACTTGGCAATGCACTGCCTGGCCCGATTGCTACCAAAATCGCAGCTTACGTCGGCTATGATGTCTACGGCTGGTTAGGACTCATCGTAGCTTTGTTATCAACCGTCTTGCCCTCCGCAGTAGCGCTTATTATCCTATTAGAGGTCATGCAAAAATACAAGCAATCCCCCGTAGTGAAAGGGATGACATTGCTTGTTCAACCGGTTATTGCAGTTATGATGGCTGCGCTCACTTGGACAATGGTCAAAGGTCCCACGAACTCTATCGGAATCTGGCAAACACTGTTCATTGCCACAATCGCATTCTGGGCCATCAAGCGGCTTAAGCTGCATCCTGCCTTTGTCATCTTAGCCGCTTTTGCCTATGGTGGTCTGGTACTCCGCTACACGGTCTAACTAATCTATTTTAAAATATATTGTGACAATACCGCCTGTACCTCATAAATATTCACGGATTTATTAAAGGTCTTCTTGAGTGGCACAGTGCTACTGGAAATATAGATACATAACTCCGCATCCAGATCAAAGTGCCCTGCCGTCTCCACGGAATAATGCGAGATGCTTTTGTATGGGATGGAATGATAGTCCGTCTTTTTCCCCGTCAGTCCCTGTTTATCCACTAGAATCAGTCGTTTGTCTGTAAAAATAAACATATCTCTAATCAGCTTGTAGGCTCGTTCAATTTTCTCTTGAGGGGCAAGGATTTGTGCATATTCCCGTTGTACCTCCGCTAGATTTACTTGTGATGCATTACCCATCAATCCGTCAAAAAGTGCCATATAACTTCCCCTTTTCCTCTGTTATTTTTAGTGACTTGTCTCCTCCCATATAGAACCATATTATTCCACATTTCATATTCTATGCAGTGTAAAACTTCGCTCTGACATCTTTTTACTTGCTAAATTTCCGATTATTGTTTACACTGTCATTAAATTTGTTAAGAAAGGGGTGTGGAAGGAATGGATCACAATTGGACCAACAGTGTTATGAGTCGGCTACCTAAAGCGATAGCTGGCATTGCTCATGTAAATGGCGATAACGGGAGAAGTCTGTCCATTTCCATGAATTTAATAGCACTACACAATTGTGAAATGCCTTTCCTGCCATCACCCGGACGGATCAGTTAACCGGAGAATGATAAGGCCGTGGGGAAATTTCCCTACGGTCTTTTTTTATGGTTTTTTACAGAATTCCAGTTTCGATTTAGGGTTCTGGCGGTGCAAAGGGCATTCTTAAAGGAGAATATATATGATTATTCAATGCCAAAATGTTCAAAAATACCACGGTGCACAGCTCGTACTAAATAGCATCACCTTCGATATCCGCCAAGGAGAAAAAATCGGTCTAATCGGCCGCAATGGCTGCGGTAAAACTACGCTTTTCCACTTACTGAATGGCGAAGAGCGCCCCGATCAAGGGCAAATCTCAATTCGCAAAGGTAGTGTAGTAGGAATGCTGGCTCAAATTCAAGAGGTTAACGAAAAAGAAACCGTATATGAAGTTCTACAACGTAGCTTTGCTGAACCTTTGCAATGGCAACAACGCCTACGAGAGCTGGAGCTTGAAATGTCCACCTTCAATACCGAAACGGATGAAACGATATGGAATCGACTGCTGAAAGAATATGGTAGCCTTCAGGATAAATTTGAGACCGCAGGAGGCTACGAAATTGAATCCACCATTCAACGAGTTGCCATTGGTCTAGGAATCGGAACTGGGCAATATAACCGACTCTTCTCCTCTCTTTCTGGCGGCGAGAAAACTAAAGTCGGACTCGCAGAACTGCTGCTGCGTAGACCTGATGTACTTCTACTCGATGAGCCAACCAATCATCTGGACATGAACGCCATTGAGTGGTTAGAGCAGTACTTACAGAGCTATGACGGTACAGTGCTAGCCATTTCCCATGATCGTTACTTCCTCGATGCTGTAGTCAAGAAAGTGATCGAGATTGAGGATGGCGAGGCTTTTACCTTCCATACCAACTACAGCGGCTATCAAATAGAGAAGGAAACACGTCTACTTCAACAATTTGCTGATTATCAAGAACAACAAAAAAAAATAAAGCAAATGCAGGAGAGCATCAAACGCCTCATCGAATTTGGGAATCGGGGAACTCCCCCAAACCCTGCCTTTTACCGGCGAGCAGCTTCCATGCAAAAAGCACTGGATCGTATGGTAAAGGTTAAACGTCCTATTCTAGAGCGCAAATCGATGGATTTGCAGCTACAGCAAAATGATCGCTCCGGGAATCAAGTCGTCATACTAGAGGATATCGGTAAGGCATATGGAGAGCGAAGCCTGTTTACAAACGCAAACGAAGTTCTGCGCTACGGAGAGACTACGGCACTTATCGGTGGTAACGGGGCAGGGAAAAGTACGCTTTTAAGAATTATATTAGGTCAGGAGACGCCAGACACCGGAAGCTGCACACTTGGTTCAAGAACTGCCCTCGGCTATCTCGCGCAAGAGGCTGTCCCTGACAATAACAAACAATCCGTACTCCGCTACTTCCGTGAAGAGGCTGGACTAGAAGAAGGTGAAGCGCGCGGGCAGCTCGCACGTTTCCTATTCTATGGTGCCGATGTTTTCAAAGACATCACGAATCTATCCGGAGGGGAATGGACCCGCCTGCGTTTCGCTGTGTTAATGCATCGTAAACCAAACCTGTTAATTCTGGATGAACCAACGAACCATCTAGATATTGACTCCCGGGAAGCGCTAGAGGAAGCGTTAGAGGAATTCCCAGGTACAGTGCTAGCCGTTTCACATGACCGCTATTTCATTAATCGTCTGTTCCATAAGCTCTGGTCCATTGAAAGTGGACGATTTGGAGTTTTCAACGGCAACTATGAGTATTACAAGGAGAAGCAAGCTGAACAGGCGTTAGCAGCACCAGTCTCTTTTCCTGATCAGCCTAAACCTTTCTCTTCAGATGGAACCACTGCACGCTCCGGTAAGCCTCAATCTAACCGTTCCGTGAATGTTAATGTCACCACGGCTAACTCGTCCAGTTCCCGCAAGAAGAGTATCCACTTTGATTGGGAAAAGGCTATTGCCGAAGTTGAGGATCAGCTTGGGGAAATCGATGCCAAAATGCTAGATCCACTGATCAGTAGCAATGCGGCAGAGCTCGCCGAGCTACAGAAAGAACGCGATGCAGTGCAAGAGCAACTAGATGAGCTCTATGCGGGCTGGATGGAAACTGCGGGACACTAACGATTATCAAATGAGGAGATACGGATATGAGCAATGAATCGAAAATTAAGCTTTTTTGGGAAGAATACACCCAGCTTCATCCACAGGCAGCGGATAACTACGAGGCTTGGGCCTTTGGCGACAGTCCGCAAATGGCCGATGAACTGCTAGATCTGGTGATCCGTAGGATTAAGACAGGAACCGCTTCGAACTATGAAATTTATGCAGTCTGTGACGAGACCTTACCAGAAATTGGCCAACATAGTATCCTGCTGGACGGCCGTGGTAATCCGCAAGCAGTGATCGTTACGACAGATGTGCAAATTACACCTTTTGATGAGGTAGGCGCTGACTTTGCCTATAGCGAAGGCGAGGATGACAGAACGCTAGAGTCGTGGCGCCTTGAGCATGAGAAGTTCTTCAGCAGAGAATCCTTAGCGTTCTTGAAGAAGCCTTTTGATCCAAAGATGAAGGTGGTTTGCGAGAACTTTAGACTGGTTTATTCGAAATCTTGAGAAACTCAGGAAACTAAAAAGGCGGCCTCTTCAGTTACGAAGAGACCGCCTTTGATGTATACTATACAACTAATAGAGTTAGATAATTATTAAAATACGGCTCAGCGCCAAAACCCCAGAATCCAGCCAATCACAGAGATCCATAACGGAATGCTGATTAAGATACCCCAAACCAGCCCAGTGGCAATATTGCCCTCTGCAGGACGCACCACATTTTCCTGTTTCAATGGAATGCTCAACTCTTCTTGTTCCATGCGATCCCCTCCTAAAATTCTTATCGTCACAGTAGAGGAAAAAATGTAGACCGCTCGACCTAAAAGCTTAGAATGCCAACATTGTAAGTGCTTACATAATAGTTATTACCCATCATTTACATCATTAAAAACATCACTTTACGGAAGTCATACATAATATGCAAATTCTTAGTCCAATATTACTACTTTTTCTGGATTTCGTAAATATTCAAACATCGTTCCAATCTGTTCAATTGTATTCCTCTCTAATGAGAGCTCAGGCAGTTCATCTTCAGCAAAAAAGGATACTTCACTCGTCTCCACCCCTTGCAGCGCCTCGCCGCCTACAATTCTGCACAAAATAAAAAACTTATACACGTGATACGGCTCCGGAGGATGGTTATGAAACTTCTTATCTAAAACAGCCAGCAAGCGAATTGCTTCTGTCTCAAATCCTGATTCTTCCCCAATTTCCTTAACAACGACTTCACTAGGTGACAGACCGATGTCTCCCCAGCCCCCGGGAAGCGCCCACTTTCCATCTAATTTCTCGCGGACAAGCAGGATTCTGTCATCCTGAAAAACAACACCACGGATATCCACCTTCGGCGTAGAATAGCCACCCTCACTAGCAAAGGAGAGTCTTATTCTCTCCTTGCTTTCGAACGTATAATTAGCGAGGATATCTACACTTAGCTCCCGCAAAGCTTGATACCGTTCTATATCATAGACATCTTTAGCGTAAGTTAGTCCAGTCTGTGCGATGGCCTGTATTTCTTTAGCCCAGGTTAACCATTTCTGCTCCATTGCTGCACCCCTTTAAATAACTTGATTCGGATTACTGGCAAAGCATTAAATGACGGGAGAACAAACCTTTTTTAGCTTCACAGCGGTCTATAATCATAAATCCAGCTTCATTGATCATCTCATCCATGGGTTCAATCGCAACGATAACTACCCGATCTGCAATCCGGCGCGCATTCACTAGAATCGCAAACTGTTCTTCAGGTGTAATACTAGAATATAGATTATAAGGCATATCTACAATAGCTACGTCGTAATGTTCTGTGATGTCAGCAATATCCCCAAGCGTTACCTCACTTGTGAATCCAAAATGAGCAATATTCGTTCTGGCACCGATCGCGATCTGTGGGTTAATGTCACGTCCAACCATATTGATTCCCATCGATAGAGCTTCTACCATTACTGTTCCGATGCCGCAGCAAGGATCGATAGCTCGTATACCTTCCGGATTCGGAACGGCTATATTGACCGCAGCACGGGCTACACGTGTACTAAGTGCGATAGAGTAGCTACGCGGCTTTTTCATTTGACGGAACCAGGTGGCCTTGTTCTTATGATAAGATCCAAAGTACCAGCGACCGCCCAGCGTAACAATACCGTATACCAACTGAGGGTGGTTTACATCAGCTTCCCCTTCAATCCGCAGCCCAATTTCCCGCTCGATCACTCTGCGCTCATCATATTCTATCTTGTCCGCAGGGGACAGATCATTGGTCTTCACAAAAATAACCTTAAATGTCTTACCGCCAAGCTCCACCTGCTCCGTTTGATCATAAATCTCAGGCAAGCTGTCTCCCTCGTACATAACATCAATTCGTTCTTTAATGAAGGGACTGCGGCTGACATCCACCTCTACCTCACTCTTAAAGATTGAAGAAGGTACTTCCTCTCCAAAAAGACAACGAAGCTCCATCTGACATAGCGATAACTCGTCCTCTGAACAGGTGTATGTATATAAAAATGTGTTTTTTTCACTTTTCTTTTGCAAAATAATCCATCCTCTATCCCAGTAAATTGTACACCTAGCTTGCTACTCCTACATTTCGTGCTGACGATCATACCCTATACGCGCTTTGGAGATTTCAGCGTTGTTTCTATTAACCCATTCCACTAGGGAAGTTAAAGGATCCAGCAAGGACTCTCCTAAACTTGTCAGACCATATTCAACAGTCAAAGGTACCGTAGGCGTAACTTTACGCCAAACTATACCATCTCGTTCTAAATGACGCAGGGTTTGGGTCAGCATCCGTTGTGATATACCACCAGAACGCCGCTGCAGTTCTTTAAACCGCAGTGCTTCTGCACCCAAATTAACAATGATGAGCACACTCCATTTGTCCCCAACCCTGTCGAGAATCTGGCGGGTGATGGAGCAATCCTCTTGCGTCGGCATTAGCCGAATGGGTTCGTCCATTGAATGTTCCAAAGTGGTTACCTCCATGTAACTTAAGCATGTAATAGTGCCTTCTTGTCCCTTAAACTTAATCAGCTTATCATGGTTACTGTTAGTAATCAACAACCGGAAAGGAACTATTAATTACGAAAAAAGCTCCGGTCACGAGGATCAGATAAGACGTCTTTCTAATCGCTTTTGATCCATAGTGAGTTCTCCAGTATAATGATTCCTATAGAATGCTAAACAAGACGGTCACGCATGGCGATGAAGCTCATGCCCAGGCGCTTACGAAGCCGGTTTTGCGCAGCAAAACTTAAGGAGGTACATACTCACTATGTCATACGAAACGTATTTTTCAACGCACCGGGATGAACATCTCGAAGAACTAAAACAATGGCTCAAGATTCCAAGTATTTCTGCCTTGTCTGAGCATAAGGACGATGTACTAGCTGCAGCCCATTGGCTGACAGACACACTAAAGAAGGCCGGACTTGAGAACATTGAACTTCATCCGACAGCGGGACATCCCGTCATATATGCTGACTATCTTCATGCTCCGGGTAAGCCAACCATTCTTGTATACGGCCACTACGATGTGCAGCCAGTAGATCCGCTAAACCTGTGGACTACACCTCCGTTTGAACCAGAAATCCGTGACGGCAAGCTGTATGCACGCGGAGCAACGGATGACAAAGGACAAGTATTCATTCACCTCAAAGCGATTGAAGCAATCCTGAAACAAGAAGGTACTCTTCCTGTTAACATCAAGCTCTGCATCGAAGGTGAAGAAGAAATCGGCAGCGCAAATCTCCCTCCATTCCTGGAAGCTAACAAAGAGAAGCTGGCTGCGGATGCGGTGCTAGTCTCCGATACTTCCCTGCTGGAACGTGGTCGCCCTGCAATTTGCACTGGGCTACGTGGCCTAGGATCACTCGAAGTGAGCGTAACTACAGCTCTTACAGACCTGCACTCCGGTTCTTACGGTGGTGGCGTTCCGAATGCACTGCACGCTCTTGTGTCCCTGCTCAGCTCCCTTCATGACGACAAAGGCCGTGTTTCAGTGGAAGGCTTCTATGATGGTGTACCTGAGCTTTCTCCAATGCTTCGTGAGGAATTCGTGAAGCAAGGCGTGAATGAAGATAAAATCCGTGAAGGACTTGGACTCGATGCGTTATATGGCGAAGAAGGCTATTCCTTTGTAGAACGTATTGGTGCTCGACCTACCCTTGAGCTTAACGGTGTCTATGGCGGCTTCCAAGGCGAAGGAAGCAAGACCGTTATTCCAAAAGAAGCACATGCCAAGATTACTTGCCGTCTCGTTGGCGATCAGGATCCACAGCATGTTCTTGATGCTGTTGAAGCGCATCTGAAGGCTAATATTCAAACCGGAGCAAAAGTCCATGTGACGCAAATGGAGAAGGCACGTGCCTTTAACATTGATCCATCGAACCCTATTCTGCAAACTGCAGCAGACGCTTACGGCAAAGTATACGGAACCCGTGCCCTCTTCACCAAAGACGGTGGCTCCATTCCGATCATGGAAAGCTTCTCCCGTGTACTTGAAGCACCAGTGGTCCTGATGGGCTTTGGCCTAGATGATGAGAACCTGCATGCACCGGATGAGCATTTCAACCTTGAGAACTTTGATAAGGGACTGCTCACCATTGTTGAGTTCTTGAAGACTGTTTAAGAGAAACAGGTAGTATAACAAAGCCAGACTCCTCTTCATTGAGGAGCCTGGCTTTTTGATATCTAAGAATAGTTCATAACCAAACCATCAATCAAAACATAAAAAATCCTTGCATCGCAAGGATTTGGAAGTTTAAATTATGGAGCGGGTGATGGGAATCGAACCCACGCTATCAGCTTGGAAGGCTGAAGTTCTACCATTGAACTACACCCGCATTAGAAAGTGAGTACAAGAGATATTGTATCACCCCCATAAATAAAAATCAACATTTTTTATTCAAGCATAAACGCCTTCGGCGTTCTTATAAGGACGCCGAAGGCGTTTATGCGAAATATAAGAAATAGAGTACGGTGTGAAACTTATACTTTCTTATACTTTCTTATACTTTACAAGGAAGCGCCGAGAGGAGCCTTTTTCAAAAATGAGGTCTCAAATTCAGTTGCTTGAATAGGTTTACTGAACAAGAACCCTTGAGCTTCATGGCAATGCTGCTCACGCAAAAACTGTAGCTGCTCCTTGTTCTCCACCCCTTCTGCGGTAACCTTAAGCTTCAAATGATGCGCCATAGAAGTAATAGTGGAGACTATTGCCGCATTATTACTATCCTCCATAACCTCGGAGACAAACGATCTGTCAATCTTTAGCCTGTCGATCGGCATATTCTTCAAATAGTGCAATGAGCTATAACCTGTACCAAAATCATCGATGCTAATGAACACACCTAGTTCTTTCAAGCGCTTCAGCTGATCAAAAGCCGTTTCTTTATCCAAGGTCATACTCTCTGTAATTTCAAGATCAACATAACATGGATCCAAACCAATATCGGTCAGAATGGTATGAATTTTACCAGCCAGGTTCGGCTGAAGGAATTGACGCATAGATAAGTTGATAGAGACGCATATCGGCTGGTAGCCTGCTAGCTGCCACTGTTTATTTTGCAGGCACGCCGTCTTCAGTACCCATTCCCCAATGGGAACAATTAGCCCGCTATCCTCAGCTAATGGAATGAACTCATTAGGTGAGACAATACCACGCTTAGGATGATTCCAGCGTAATAAAGCTTCCATCCCTACAATCTCTTCTGTCTCCAGCTGCACCTTTGGCTGATATAAGAGATAGAACTCATTTCGCTCAAGTGCTCTTCGAAGGTCATTTTCCAGCTTCAGGCGTTCCTTTGCCTTCATCTGCATGGCTGGGATATAACGACGAATCTCCACGCCCTGTTCCTTCGCATTATGAACAGCAGTATCCGCATTTTGAATGAGATGTTCAGCAGTTTCCCCGTCACCGGGATAAATACTCATCCCCAAGCTGAGTGAGATATGGTACTCGCCAGATTCTATGTTAACGGGGGCTTCAAATAATCTGAGCAACTCTGTAGCTCGTGCCAAGCATTCTCCAAGACTTGCTCTTTCTGTCATTAGAAAAGCAAACTCATCCGCTCCCATACTATACAGCTCTTCACTGGATCTAGCCTCATTACTGAGACGCTCAGACACCAATTTCAATAAAAGGTCTCCGGCATAATGACCCAGAGAGTCATTTATATTCTTAAAATGATTAATATTCATAATGGCCAAAGCTGAGAATTGATCATTTGTGTCCGTCTCTCCAGCATCAATCATTTCTTCTACACGCTGTGTCAGCCGACGTCTATTAGGAAGTCCTGTTAAATCATCATGATACGCCAAATAATTGATCCGTTCTTCGGCCAACTGTTTCTCGTAAAATGGCTCTTCAATTGTCAGGCGATACACGCCGGTAAGCAACTGGTAATAAGCAATTCCGCTACATAACATCCCAAAGAGATTATCAATATTTCCGCCACTTATGGGAGTCATAAAAAAAGCCTGGCCTAGCGAGAAAAAGATAAGTGCCCGAATAATAACAAGCAGCGAGGCTGACTTTTCATTATTCCCAGGAAATACGATGACAGCAACACCTGCTAAATAAACAAAAAGCACTGCCAGATCAACGAATTGTTTAAGTGTACTCATCCAAGGCTTAGTAAATAACTCAGGCACTGCCGAGTGGATAAATACAAATAATGCGATGAAGAGCACGATCAACATGAAGGCGATTCTGAATACATTTCTTTTTTCGGTAACGGTCACAGGTTTGTCTTCTCTACTAAAAATAAACAATATACCTAGCCCGCTGGATAGTCGTGAAAAGGTAAGCAGCCACCTTGATTCCTCAGGGGTTATAAACGATGAAATCAATGGAAATGCTACAAAGCCGAGTGTATGCAAGAAATCAATAATACATACTCCACCAAAAAGAGCTGCGACATATAATCTTCCTTTAGATAATCTGCTAGAGAAGAACAACCAGCCCTGTGCAAATATCGCAAATCCAAAAGCAACAGTACAACAGCCGACAATGAGATAGAGTGCAGAAATAATATCCCAATTGTCCAATCGGTTTAACGATGTATGGAAAATTTGAATGAATAGGAACAGTAAGGCTCCTACAATAGCCGCTTGAATTGTCTTTTTCTCTTCTTGTCTCATAGATCCCTCGCGTCTGAAAATGATGTCGATTATTAAGCAACTATGTATAGTCTTGTCCTATGTATAAATATCGGCTAGATCGGTCTTTAAAGTTACATTTCTTTTGTGAGGTCGTATTTTTATGGCGATTATTCATAAATCT